>JASLCY010000032.1 GCA_030151925.1 Oligoflexus sp. | reverse complement strand
CGTAGTCCGGCTTTTCCGTCTTCAGCCAGTCGTTGTCAAGATAGTGACCGTTCACGTTATCCTGCAGCGAGCTGTAGAGGTCCTTGAAAGAGTCTCCTGAAACGCCTTGGTGGATGCCATCGTATGCGAACAGTTGCTTGCCTACGGCCCATTCCCATCTTTCCATCGCCGCCATCACCTGGACCTTTTGGTTCTCATCGAGAGCCGGGTCGAAGCGGAAGGGTATCGGAAGCTTCACCCATCCTTTGGGAGCGTGTATCCCGTAAAGCGTCGAGGTCTTGTCCGTCGAGGCCGGCAGGGCGGCTGCGGTCTTGCTCTGGTCGAAGTCCTCTTTCACAGAGACCTTGTAGAGACCCGTTCCGCAGGCGACGAAGCTTGAGAAGATAAAACCTATCCCAAACACACCGCCGAGATACTTACCAATCAAACCGGTCATGGGGCCTCCTGAAAACCATTCGCTTGTGACAAACTCTTATCGAATCACTTTAGCTCGATCTTGAGTTCTTAGCTAAAAACCATGGAATCCAGGAACTTACATGACCTCAGTGAGCGTCTTCCGAATTTTTGCCAGACGAAAGAGCGGCCTCGAGGTCTTTGGCGCTCACGTACTGGAGGCTTTGGCCAACCACGATTTTATTGGGATTTGTCAGGGTCTCTTGGTTGAGGCGCCAGATGACTTTCCAGTAGCTGTCTTGGCCCATGACTTTCGCGGCGATCTTCGAGAGGGTGTCACCTTTTGCGACAGTCACGCTGTTCTTGGGAATCGCGTTCCAGCGAGCTTCGAAGGCGGCGCTCTTCTCGTTGCTTGCGTACTTGATCATGTCGCCCGGGAAGATGCGGCTCTTGGAAGTCTTGTTGTTGAGTTCAGCGAGGGACTTCCACTCTTTCGAAGAGCCGTAGACGACGGAAGCGATAGAGCCGAGGGTGTCGCCCGGTTGTACGATATAGAGCTTCTCGTTCGCGCCGAGCTCAGGGTTGCTCGAAGCGCTGTGGCCTTTGCCTCTTTTGTGCGAAGCGTGTTTGCTGTGTTTGGCCTTCTTGGCTTTTTTCGCAGGGACAGCATCGCTGTGGTGCGATTCGGAATCAGCGACGACGTCCGAGTCCGCGATGGTTTGGACGGGCGATTCTACGCCGGCCATGGGAGCGGCTTCTGGGGCTTTCTCAGCTTCCGCCGGCATCGCCGGGGATTCCACGGGGGCTTCAGCGACGGCGATAGGAGCTACGGGCGAAGCTTCGGGAGCGACAGAGGGAGCGCCGGTCGTGGGAGATTCTGCGCCGGCTGCGGATTCAGCGCCAGCGGTCGAAGGAGAGTTGGGGATTTCCTGGCCTGCGCCGTCGCTCGGGATGGTTGGGCTGGCTTCGTTCGCTGCGAGCTGTTGATCGGCCGGCAGTTGCTGGACGTCAGCAGCCGAGTTCGCGTCGATGACTTCGTCGCCGGCTTTCTGGGCGTCGATCGAGGCCTGCTCCGGAGAAGGCAGCTCGGCGTCGGCAACGGCTTGATCTTGTTGGTCGGGAACGCGGTTTTCTTCCTCTACGGTATCTACGGAATCGTTACCATCGCTGGTACAGCTGCCACTAAAAATCAGTGCGGAAAGTGCAAGTACGCGCAGGCCTTTGACTAACTTCACGGAATAACCCTCCTG
This sequence comes from Oligoflexus sp., assembly GCA_030151925.1. Taxonomy (GTDB): domain Bacteria; phylum Bdellovibrionota_B; class Oligoflexia; order Oligoflexales; family Oligoflexaceae; genus Oligoflexus. Next base: position 2,719 of record JASLCY010000032.1, on the reverse strand, counting down.
AATCGGATAAAAATCTTCGAGGGTGTTTCGGAATTAGTGTAGGACCCTTAATAGCTTAGGTGTTAAGGGCCTGGAACCTCTGGGTAAATATTTACGTAATGTTTACCGGAGTTCGGCGTCCAGCATGGAGGCTATACGATTATAGGGCGACGGATCGCCGTCGGACGCCTGCAGGAGCCGCGGGCTCGTGAGGTTGATCTCCGAGACGAAGCCGCCGATCAAATCGAAGCCTAGGAAATAAATGCCGTCCTTCAGAAGCTGCGCGGCGATGCCTTCGACGAGAGCGACCTCTCGGGCCGACGGCGCATAGGGTTCGAGCGTAGCGCCCGAACGCGTGTTGGCGAGGAAATTCTCGCCGAACGGTTTCTTGAGGCACCACGAGATCGCCTGCCCGCCGGCCGTGAACACCCGGACCTCGCCTTGGAAGATGCGTTGATCGAACGGCTGCATCAGGCGGTAATCCGTGCCTTCCGAGGTTTCCTGCCGCAGGAGGTTGAGGATCTCCGCCTCGTTTTGCTTTTGCAGGTTGAGGCGGATCACGCCGCGGCCCCCGAAGAGCGTGAGCGGTTTGAGGACCGCGTCGCCCTTCGCCTCGTTCTTGAGGAAATCCAGGAGGTGCCTGGGGTTCGCGGACAGGAGCGCCGGCTGGATCGCCTCCGGGAATTGCAGGATGCTGAGCTTCTCGTTGTAATCGCGCAGAGCGCTCGGCGCGTTCAGGACCTTCACGCCCGCCTTCGCCGCGGAATCGAGCAGCCACGTGCAGGCTATATAGGCCAGGTCGTACGGGGGATCCTTGCGCATGTGGATCGCTCGGAAATGCGTGAGCTTCAAACGTTGCGCCGGACCGAGTTGGTAGCGGCTCACATCGCTCACGTCGGAGTTGAGTTCCTGGTCATAAGCTACCGCGCAACCATCCGACCCCGCCCATTCTATTTGACTAGGAGTGCAGATGAAGGTGATGTGGCCAAGCCCGCGCAGTGCGCGCGCAATCCTAAGGCTTGAATCGAGCGGGAAATTCAGAGACTCGATCGGATCGATGATGAAAAGGTGTGAGATCTTGGCCATGACGCGTCTCTTTCGCTTGCAAGTGTTTACCTTTAGCAGCACTCTATGGCCCCTGAGTCTAATCGCAAGAGTCGGCGCATGCAACCCCGGCTAGCCTGTCGCCCAGAGGAGCAACTATGGAATTTCGCAAGCTGAATGAACTTGATCTCAAGGACAAGAAGGTTCTCGTTCGCCTCGATTTGAACGTTCCGCTCGCTGACGGCAAGATCACGGACGATACGCGTATTCAGGCTGCCATCCCTACTCTTCGCTATCTGCTCGAACGCACCGGAAAGATCGCCTTGATGTCCCACCTCGGTCGCCCCGATGGCGAGGTGATGCCGGAGTATTCGCTTGAACCCGTCGGCGAACGCCTCGCGGAGCTCCTCGGCGTGGAAGTCGTGTTCGTTCGCGATTACACCGAAGAACCCGCCGAGCACGTCCTTAACCAACTCAGCAAAAACCAGATCATCCTCTTTGAAAACCTGCGCTTCCATCCCGGCGAGACGAAGAACGACGTGAACTTCGCCAGGCACCTGGCGCAGGGCTTCGATTGCTACGTGAACGATGCGTTCGGCACGCTGCACCGCGCTCACGCTTCGGTCGTGGCGGCCGCGGAATTCTTCCCGCCCGAAAAACGCGCGGCCGGCCTTCTGGTCGAGCGCGAGATCACCGTGCTCTCGAACCTGCAGAGGAAACCGCAGGCGCCCTTCACCGTCATCATGGGCGGCTCGAAGGTCTCGGACAAGATCACGCTCGTCCTCAACCTCATGCAGTCCGCGAACTACATGCTCATCGGCGGAGCGATGGCTTACACCTTCCTCAAGTACCAGGGCGTCGACGTCGGCGACTCGCGCGTTGAAAACGATAAGATGGACCTCGTCGCCTCGATCTACAAAAACGCCGAAGCGCGTCGCGTGGAAATCGTCCTGCCGGAGGATCACATCGCGGCCGAGAAGTTCGCGAAGGATGCGCAAGCTATTGAAGTGAATACTAAAAATATCCCCAAAGGCCTTATGGGCCTCGATATCGGCCGCAAGACGATGAAGCGCTATTCCGAGATCATCGCCCTCTCGAAGACCGTTCTTTGGAACGGGCCCATGGGCGTGTTCGAATTCGATCAGTTCGCTCGCGGCAGCATCCGCGTCGCCGAAGCGATGGCCGATTCGCAGGCTTTCACCGTCATCGGCGGCGGCGACAGCGTAGCGGCGGCGAACAAAGCCAAGGTCGCCGACCGCATCGACCACATCTCGACCGGCGGCGGCGCGTCGCTCGAATTCCTTGAAGGCACGATGCTTCCTGGCGTTAAAGTCCTCCTCAAATAACGAAGGGATAAAGATATGCGTAAGCCCCTGATCGCCGGCAACTGGAAGATGAACCTCCTCAACTCCAAGGTGCCCGCTTATTTTAAAGCTCTCGACGCCGCGACCAAGGGCGTCGATCGCCAGAAGGTTGATGTGCTCCTCGCGGTCCCCGCCCTTTTCCTCGCCGGCGCGCGCGAGCATGCGCACGGCGCGGGCGCTATCATCGCGGCCCAGACCGTCCATGAGAAGGCCGAGGGCGCCTTTACCGGCGAGATCTCGATCCCTATGCTGCAGGACGTGGGCGTCCGCTGGACCCTGACCGGGCACAGCGAGCGCCGTCAGCACGATAACGAAACCGAGGAGTCGGCGCC
>JASLCY010000600.1 GCA_030151925.1 Oligoflexus sp. | reverse complement strand
GGCCCGACTTCGGGAGCCTGGGGAACACCCTCTTTTACCAGCCGAAGATCGGCGACGCGAGGAACCGCAAGCTGTCGAACGAGGCCTCGCTCCTCATCACGATCAATAAACACTTGAGTTATAAGCTCGCGAACGTTTATGCCTTGAATACCCGCCCGCCGCTCGGCGTGCGGCGCGTGGACCGTTCTTTCCTGCAGAGTCTGGTCTTGAGGTGGTGAATAAGGAGCGGATATGAAGATCATCAGCTTGTTTTTGGCTCTCGGCCTGGCGGCGTGCGCCTATAGCGCGACTTCTCCCGGCAGCGAAGAGGCGTCTTTGAAAGTCGATACCTCGCGGACGAAGGAGGGCGTCATCGGCCTTACGCTGCAAGGCGGCAAAGGCTCCGAGGCGCAGAAGCTCTATGACAGCCTCACGATCAAAGCCCAGGAGGATCATGCCATGGGCGGCCGGGCGGGGATGAGCAAACAAGGCAAGGGCATCTCGTGCAGCGTGGAGAATGATAAGTTCGCGCAGGACGCTTATACCTGCGTCCTCAAGGTCTCACCGAAAGGCGAAGGCCTCTCGGCCGTAAAATAGGCGATTCCAGGCGTCTCAGATCAGGCGTCCGACCAGGGCGGTCTTGTTCGCGTCGATGATCTCGACTTCAACGATCTGACCGACGAGATCGCGGTCGGCCGGCACCCGAACCAGACGGAACTGGTCGGTGCGGCCGTAGTAAGTACCCGGTTCCTTGCGGCTTTCGTAGTGGCAAAGGATCTGGCGACGACGGCCGATCTCCGCGAGGTTGAGCTCCGTGGTGATGCGGTTCTGCAGATCGTTGAGGCGCGCGAGACGCTCGGACATCACGGCGTCCGGGATCTGGTCGCGGAAACGCGCGGCGGCGGTGCCTTTGCGCGGCGAATACTTAAAAGCGAAGATGAAGCTGTAACGGACCTTCTCCACGAGATCGAGCGTACCCTGGAACTGCTCTTCCGTCTCGCCGGGAAAACCCACGATGAGGTCGGTGGAAAGCGCCATCTCCGGATCGATCTCGCGCAGCCACTGCACGCGTTCGAGGTATTGAGCGACCGTCACCTTGCGTTTCATGCGTTCGAGCACTTCGTCATGCCCGGACTGGACGGGAAGGTGGATGTAGCGGCCGAGGTTCTTGTGTTTGGCGAACAGGTCGGCGAGCGGCCGCGTGAAATCATGCGGATTGGATGTGGTGAAACGCAGGCGCTCGAGGCCCGGAAGCTGGGCGGCGCGATCGAGCAGCTCCACGAAGGGGCCGTCCGCGGGTTGGACCATCTTGCCGTCACGGACGAGATCGTCGCCGTAGCTGTTCACGTTCTGGCCCAGAAGGGTGATCTCCTTCGCGCCTTCGTTCAGGAGGACGCGGCATTCCTCGAGTATGCTCTCCAGAGGCCGCGAGATCTCACGGCCGCGGGTGAAGGGCACGACGCAGAAGGTGCAGAAGTTATCGCAGCCCTGCGCGATGTTCACGAAACGCGTGATCTCCTCTTTCATCGTCACGGTGGGATTCGATACCGCGGGCTGCGCGGTGGGAGCCTCGAGCTCGTGAGCATGGTCATGCGCGTGATCGTGGGCGCGCGCCTTGTCGAAGCCGATCGCGACCTTGCGCTGGCCGTCCTGCTCGTTGGTCTTGAGCAGGCCCGTGAGTTCGGCGATCTTGCCCGGCCCGAGGAGGATGTCGATGTTCGTCGCCTTCTCCATGAGCTTCTTGCCTTCGGCCTGCGCGACGCAACCCGCGACCGCGACCTTCATATCCCTGTTGGATTCGGCCGCGATCTGCTTGAGTTTGCCGAGGCGGCTCAGGACCTTGTGCGACGCCTTCTCCCGGATGTGGCAGGTATTGAGCAGAACGAGGTCGGCTTCTTCGGGTTTGTCGGTCTGAGTATAGTTCTGCGAGCGCAGCATACCGAGCATCTGCTCGCTGTCCGCGACATTCATCTGGCAGCCCCAGGTCTCAACGAAAACTTTCTTGCCTTGGACAGGCGTTTCAATAGGAAGCGTTTCCACGTTCGGCTCTTTATCGATTAACGTTACTTGCGATTCTTCTTACGGGCTTTTTTCGCGTCTTTGCGCGCTTTCTTCTGTTTGTCGCGATCGAAGCTGGGCTTCGGCGGTCCGCCGGCGCGTCCGCCGCCGCCGAACATCGCGGCCATATCAGGCATGCCGCCCATGCCCGGGAAGCCGCCCATGCCGGGAGCGCCGCCGCCCATGTTGCCGGCCATCTTCCGGAGGTTGTTGAGGTTGTTCAGCGTGCCCATGCCGGGGATCTTGCCGAGCATGCCGCCCATGCTCTTACCGAACATGCCCATCATCTGCCGCATCTGGATGAAGCGCTTGTGCAGCTCCTCGATCTCTTTCTGCGGCCGGCCGGCGCCTTTGGCGATACGCGTCATGCGGCTCTTATTGAGCTCGTCGAGGCCGATGCGCTCGCGTTGGGTCATCGAATCGATCGCCGCCTTGATCTTGACGAGCTCCCGGTCGTCGATGTTAGCGCCCTTGGGAATCATATCCTGCATCGGGAGCTTCGCGATGATGTCCTTGAGCGAACCCATCTTCTGGATCATCTCGATCTGCTTGTAGAAGTCGATGTAGCTGAACTGCCCCTGGAGCATCTTCAGGGCTTGCTCTTCCTGATCGCCTTGCGAGACCTTCTGGAAGTCCTCCATCAGGCCGACGACGTCGCCGAGGCCGAGGATGCGGCTCGCGAGGCCTTCGGGACGGAATTCCTCGAGTTTATCGAGATCCTCGCCCATACCGAGGAATTTGATCGGCTTGCCGGTGACTTCCTTGATGCTGAGGGCCGCGCCGCCGCGCGCGTCGCCGTCGAGCTTGGTCATGACCACGCCCGTGAGCGAGAGGCGATCGTCGAAGGATTTCGCGGTCGTGACCGCGTCCTGTCCCATCATCGAGTCGCAGACGAGGATGATGTTATCGGGTTTCGCGACGGCTTTGATGTCGACGAGCTCCTGCATCAGCGCTTCGTCGATCGTGAGGCGGCCGGCGGTATCGAGGAGGACGAGGTCGCAGCCCAGGTCGTAGGCTTTCTGCAGGGCTTCGCGGCAGATCTCGACCGGCGAGGCGTTCTCTTTGTGGAAGACGGGGGCGCCGACGCGCTGGCCCAGGACCTTGAGCTGCTGGACCGCGGCCGGGCGGTAGATATCGGCCGCGACGAGGAGAGGCTTCTTCTTGTTCTTCTCCTGGAGGTAACGCGCGAGTTTACCCGTGCTCGTCGTCTTGCCCGAACCCTGCAGGCCGACCATCATGATCACCGTGGGGCGGTTCGCGGCGAAGTTCAGCTCGGTGTTCACCGGGCCCATGAGCGCCTCGAGCTCTTCGTGGCAGATCTGCACGAAGTGGTCCGCGGGCGACACGTTCATGCGGTTCGCGCCGGAGCCCGCACGAGTCGATACTTCCTGGCCAAGGGCCTTCTCTTGAACGCGTTTGAGGAAAGTGCGCGTCACGCTATATTCAACGTCGGCGTCGAGCAGGCTCTTCCGAACGAGCTCCATCGCTTCCTGGAGATTGGATTCGTTGAGGACAGCCTTGCCTTTCAGCTTCAATTTCGCTTCGCGGAAGCCTTCACTCAGAACATCAAACATAAGCCGGATACCCCCTGAGGGCGAGAATGGAAATCTCGGATTTTATGGGTCAAAAGCGCTTAGAGCGCGCGTTCTACAAGCACTTGGATATAGCTTATTTTCCAGGGCCTGGTCAAAAGGGAAATTGATCGAAACGTCTCAATTTGACTTGATAAAGTGGCTATGTTGACGTGTTTTGAGCTTGATCCGAGGCACTATTTGCCTATCAGAACCGGGCTTTCCCCAGCCGATATCCAGACAGCTCGATCTCTCAGAGCTGGAAGGGGCTTGATATGGCAAAAACCGGGTGGTTCCTCATAGGCCTGATGGCCGTTCATGGTGCGTCGGCGCTGGCGGCGGAAACTAACGAGACGACGAAGCTCTGGCCCAAGCTGCTCGACTGGGAAGGGTTTGCGAACTTCCAGCTTCATTACGCGGATTTCTCGCCCAACATCTATCGCTCCCGCGATCGTTCGAGCCTGTCCTCGCCTCACGTGACCACCGATCTCACGAAGATCAATCTCGCGGCCGACTGGGGGCTCATGGGCGGCACGACCCTGCATACGGAAGTCGAATTCCGGCATGGCGGCTTCGATCAGGAGAACGAGGTGAACTACCTCGGGAACTTCGCCGACGGCGGCGGGAACTCCGGGAAGTCGGGCGGCCTCGTGCTCACGCAGTTCTACCTGGAAAAGAAAGCCTCGGACTCCTTCACCTTCAGCCTCGGCCGCATCCCGGTGGCCGTCGGCCGCCTCGCGCTCGAGAATCAGCCGATGGATTACGCGGCCGTCACGCCTTCGGAAACGGAGCTCAATCTGATTCCCCGGGAGTGGACGGAGTTGGGCGGCGCGATGCGGGTCGATCTCAAGCCGCTGAGCTTCACGCTGCAGATGGTGAACGGCCTCGATTCGAGCGGATTCAGCTCGCGGACCTGGATCTCCGAAGGCCAGCAGGGACGTTACAGCCAGCAATCGATCACGGATCCGGCCTGGGTCGCGCGGCTCGATTGGGCCTTCGCCGAAGGCAATTCCATCGGCCAAAGCTTTTATCGCGGCGACACCTCGCGCAACAGGCCCACCGACGACCTCGCGCGGACCTGCTCGACGGAATCCACCGCGGACTCGGTCGGGCAGTGCGGATATATCCATACGCCGGTGACGATCTCGGAGGAGCACGTGAACCTGAAATACGCGGGTTTCGAGGGCCGTTTCCTCTATATCCACGGGCAGATCAGGAACACCGCCTCGATCGATCTGGTGAACAGAGCCG
>JASLCY010000573.1 GCA_030151925.1 Oligoflexus sp. | reverse complement strand
CGATAAGGGACGAAGTGTATTAGGGAATGTGACATGTCAGACGTTGTTCTTAAAACTTGTAACTCCTGCGGTCGGAAGTTCACGAGCCCCGATGACTTTCTGCAAAACACTTCGCGTTGGCGTATTTGCGACCAGGGCCATCTCTGGTTCAACTGCAGCTGCCTCTCCACGGGCATCATCCTCAAAGGCAAATTCGATTGGTATGATCCCGCAGCCCAGATGTCGGACGAGGCTCAATCGATCTTCAATAAGATCACGCGGCAGAAGGAGCTTCCCCGCCTGCCGAATTACGTGATGGAATTGCAGAAGCTGCTCGAGAACCCCAACGCCTCCACCGAGCAGATGGCCCAGCTGATCAAACACGATTCGCTGCTCGCCGCCACCGTCCTCAGGGTCGCCAACAATCAGAAGGCGCGCGACGGCCAGCTCATCCGCAGCCTCTCCCACGCGATCGCCTTCATCGGCATCGACACGCTCCGCGATATGGTGGTGATCGCCGCCGTTAGCCGCTTCGAGCTGAAGACCAAGATCTTCGACGCGAAGGGCTTCTGGAACAAATCCTTCCTCACGGGACGCATCGCCGAATTCCTCGTGCGGCACCTCCGCCTGCCCTTCTCGCAGGAACAGGCCTTCCTCGCCGGCAGCACCTGCAACATCGGGAAGATCGTCCTGGCGATCCTCGAACCGCGCGTGGCCGATCTCTATGCGATGGAGATGGAGGATCTGCAGAAGCTCGGCACGTGGCGCCAGGCGGAAGAACGCAACCGCGGCTACGACCATACCGTGCTCGGCGAGATCGGAGCCGCGTTCTGGGGATTCCCCGACGAGCTCCTCGACAGCATATCGATGCACCACTTCAGCCCGAAGATGGCGAAAGACGCCGAGATCGGCCTGTGGGAGGTCGCGGGACTGGCGAATCAGTTGGCCCATTGGGTGAATCTTGAGCCCAATCAGATCGATCAGGCTTTGTTCGGCGAGTATTTGAAGCGGCTGAAGATCACGGAGAAGATGCTCGACGCGCTCATCCCCCAGCTGCAGGAGCTGAAGCGCACGCAGCACGTCATCGCTTGAGCTGGGGACCGCGGGCGCCGGGCGCTCCGCCCATGGGCGCGAGTCCCTGGGCGATCATGCGGTCGCCGGCCGCCTTCAGGTTACGGCTGGTAAGGATCAGGTCGAAGATCTGATCCTCCAGGAGATCCAGATTATCCGGCGAGAGGACGTAACCGAAGCGCGACTCGTGGACCGCGTTCAGTATGATTTCGCGTATAGCCGACTTCGTGGCCGTTTCAAAAGCCCCCGCCATCTCAGACTCCTAGCATGGATTCTTGGTTTCGAGCGTCGCATAAAGCCTATAACATTCAATATTATCGCATTTTCAGGGAACCGCCTCAACTCCAGGCAAATTCTGCCGACGAGTGGTGTGCACGGAGGCCCTTATGCGCTGGATTCTCAATACCTTCCTCTTAGCGATATGCTATCTTTGGTTGCACGGCACCCTTATAGGCTGAGTCGGCCTTCACGCGGTGCCCCGGCACGAGGTGAAGATGAACATCCTGGTCCTGAACAACGGCAGCTCCTCTCTCAAATTCCAACTTTTCGCCATCGATAGATCGAATTCGCAGGTGCTCGCGAGCGGCCTGGTCGAACGCATAGGCGGCGAAGCGCTGACCACGATCACGATCGGCGAGAAGAAGCAGAAGCAGACCGCGCCCCTGCGTGACACGACGCAGGCCCTGCACCACGTGCTCAAGATCCTGCTTCACGACAAGGACGCGATCTCCGGCGTCAAAAGCCTGGGCGACATCCACGGCGTCGGCCATCGCGTGGTGCACGGCGGCGAGCATTTCAAGAGCTCCGTGCTCATCACGCCCGAAGTCATGCAGGCGCTCGACGACAGCATCGATCTCGCGCCGCTGCACAATCCCGCGAACATCAACGGCATTCGCGCCATCGAAGAGATACTCGGCGCCGGCATCCCGCAGGTCGCCGTGTTCGATACGGCCTTCCACGCGACGATGCCGGAGAAGGCCTGGCTCTACGCCTTGCCTTACTCGACCTACAGGCGGCATAAGGTGAGGCGCTACGGATTCCACGGCACCTCGTACCGCTACATCAGCGAAAGGTATCGCGCGATCACGAAGACGCCGGAGAAGGATTGCCACATCATCGTCTTCCACCTCGGCAACGGTTGCTCGGCCTGCGCCATACGCGGCGGGGAATCCATCGACACCTCGATGGGCATGACGCCGACCGAGGGCCTGGTCATGGGTTCGCGCTGCGGCGACGTCGATCCCGCCGCGCTCGAGCTCATCGCGATCAAGGAGGGCCTCTCTCTCCACGAACTGCAGAACATGCTCAACAAGAATTCCGGCCTGCTCGGGATCTCGGGCATCACTCACGACATGCGCGACCTCCTCGCTGAGGTCGCCGAGCACAAAGACCGGCGCGCGCAACTCGCGATCGACATCTTCGCCTACCGGGCCCGCAAGTACCTCGGCGCTTATCTCGCGGCCGTCGGACCATTAAAGGCCGTGATATTCTGCGGCGGCATCGGGGAGAACGCGACCGAGGTGCGGGCGATGATCTGCGAGGGACTCGAGCATATCGGGATAGCCTTCGACAAGGCCGCGAACGCTCGCCTCCAACCGGGCGCTGAAGGCGTCATCAGCAAGAAGGAAAGCGCGATCGAGGTCCGCGTCATTCCCACGAATGAAGAGATCATGATCGCGCGCGATACGATCGCCCTCATTAAAAGTTCATGATAACACTTAGAAATAGCTTCGATTTGTCACGATCCTGTTACATTATTCCGCGCGACTGGAATGAAAGCTCGCTGCTAAGATCATTTGCATGACACCCCTCACAAGGCAGGCATTCATGCAAAAGATGACAGGTAAATGGCTCGTTTTTTTCGTGCTGCTTTACACCTGCGTCCTAGCCGTGGGGCCTCACTTCTCGCCCGATCACGCGCCGCACCAGAATGCGCCCGTGTTCTGGCCCGCGGCCGGCATCTACCTCGCCTTCCTTCTCCACTTCCGCATACAGGATTGGTGGAAGATCGCTCTCCTCGCCATGCTCGGCGGCCTGCTCGGCGGTTACCTGGGCGGCATGCCCTTCAATCCGAACTTCCTGACGATGGGCATCACCCGCGCTTCGGTCTACACGCTCGGCGCCTTTGTCATTCGTCAATTGAATGACCGGTTTAATCCGACTCCCACGCAAAGGGTTTGGATCATGGTGGGCATAGGCGGAGTGTTGATACCGGCGTTCACCGCCTGTTTCATGAGGCTCAACGTACCGCCGCCCCATATTCCGCACACCGAGATGCATCACGGGCTCGGCTCGCAGATGCGGATGCATTTTATCGGCGACAGCCTCGGCATCCTGACCTTCACACCTTTCTTGCTCGCTCTGCTTGCCTACATGCCTCGCCCGAAGGGCCAGATCGAGTGGCACGAAGTGAGCCTCAACACGGCTATCCTCGCTTTCGTGATTGTCTGCGCCCTGAACATCTTTACGTTCGACATCCTTCCCGGCAACCTGCGCCTGCCCTTTATGCTCTTCCCCCTCGTCGTCGCGATCTCGCTCCTCGGTAAACCCGGCGTCACGGCTTCGGCGAACGTCGTCATCTCGCTCGCGGCGGTCTCGCAGGCGGTGGCCGGTCGAGGCTTCGGCATCCATCCGGGCGACGCTCTCAGCTCCCTCGCCATCGTGCAGCTCTTCGTCGGCGTCACGACCCTCACTCAGCTCCTTCTCACCGCCGCGGTGCAAGGCCGCCTCCAGACCACTCTCGCTTTGAACGAGAGAACCGCCGAGCTCCAGGAGGTCAACGCCGCGCTCGAAGCGGCGAAGGCCGCGGCTCTCGAAGCCAGCGCCACCAAGAGCCGCTTCCTGGCGAGCATGAGCCACGAGATCCGCTCTCCGCTCAGCGCGATGCTGGGCTTCTCCGATCTCCTGATCAGCGGGCCCGCCCATCCCGAGGATAGGCGGGACTTCGCGCGCATCATCAAACGCAACGGCCTTTACCTGAAAGAACTGCTCGACCAGATCCTCGATCTCTCCAAGGTCGAGGCGGGACGCATCGACCTCGAGAAAGAGGGCGTCGATATCCGGGAACTCATCGAGGGCGTGCTCACCCTCATGGAAGTGCGGGCCGCGGAAAAGGGCCTCGAGCTCAAAAGCCTCATAGAATCCTCGGTGCCCGCAACCGTCTGGACCGACAAGCTCCGTCTGCAGCAGATCCTCATCAACGGGCTCGGCAACGCGATCAAATTCACGGATCAGGGCTCCGTGACGCTCAGGGTCTCCTCGGAGCAGCAGAGCGAGGGCTGGGAGCTTCGCTGCGAGATCATCGACACCGGCATAGGCATGACGCCCGATGAGCAGGGCCTGCTCTTTAAAGCCTTCTCTCAGGCGAATACGGGCATCGCTCGCCGCTACGGCGGCACCGGGCTCGGCCTGGACCTGTCCCGGCAGCTCGCGCGCCTGCTCGGCGGCGACTTCGTCCTGGTGAGCTCCACGAAGGACGTCGGCTCTACTTTCGCTCTGGTGATGCGCGTGGAAGAGGCCTCGCCGGCCCTACCGCGCATCGTGCGCGGCAAGGCCAAGACCATGGCCGAGATTCGCGCTTCGCAACCTCTTAAAGGCTGCCGTATCCTGCTCGCCGATGATGCGCCCGACAGCCGGGTGCTCGTGACCCGTTTCCTCGAAATGAGCGGAGCGATGGTGGATAGCGTGGAAAACGGCAAAAAAGCGCTCGAGCAAGCCCAGGCTTCCGCCTACGACCTGATCCTGCTCGATCTCGAAATGCCGGTGATGGACGGCCTCGAGGCCGCGGAGAACCTGCGCGTGAATAACTACCAGGGCCCCCTTCTCGCCCTGTCCGGACGCGCCATGACCGAAGATCTCGAGGATTGCCGCAAGGTCGGCTTCAATCGCCACCTCATGAAGCCCATCGATCCGCAAACCCTGATCGCGGAAGTCGCTCGATTGGTAGGGCCGGCTTTGAAAACCGAGCCCCAGCCGCGTCTCCTAAAAGTCTGGGGCAGCTCGATCTCGCCCCATTGAGCGGCGCCTAAAGCCGCTTCACTATATTCCCCAACATGCCTATATCAATGGGTTTTCAGGAAGAAGTTTCCTTTTCTTTAAACATCCCGTCCCAGACGCCGATAGCTAGGGAGTCTTGTTCTCTTTTGGTTTGGGGGATGTACCGTGAAGACCTTTATCGCTTCCGCAGCGACTCTGTCTATGCTCCTTATCGGGTGCAAGCAGGAGCAGCCCGTCGCCGCGCAGCTCGACCGCTTGAAAACGCCCCAGACCCAGACGGCATCCAACAACGACGATACGAAATACGACAGCTCGCAAAACACGGATTCAGCGGCTCAGGCCATGGATACGATGGCCAGCGACCTTCAGATCGCCCTCACCAGCGACGGCGGCCTGTCGGCGAACGACGCCGCGGCTATCATGGACGCCGTGAAGGCTTCGTCCAAGTCCGCAGGCTTAAGACTTGATTCAGGCACGGCGGCCAGCGTGGGCCTCGGCGATCTGGCGATAAACTTCTTCGCAGCCGTGGAGAAGGTCCTCCATAGCGATAAAGTGAAGATCGCCGACATGGACAAGGTCTTGAAGGCGACGGGCTCTTTCGTCGTTTCGAGCATCAAAAAAGCCTATATCGCGGAATCGTCCGCAGCGAAGGATCCCGATCTTACCGATCCCGCCCTCATCAAAATGCTCGCGGACGTACTCGGCAATACCGTAGCCAAGCAATCGGCCGCGATTCGCCTGAGCGATGCGGCCGCGCTGCTGCAGGGCGTCGCGAAAGGAGTCTCCGCGGAAGGGCTGTCCACGGCTCAGATCGCTGCGATACTCGCCAACGTGAGCGCCAGCGTCTCCGGCCTCTCGGCTAAAGACATGGCGGCTGCGGACGTCCAGAAGCTGGCGGGCGAAGCCGTTCGCGGCCTGATGTCGAGCGTCAGCGCGATCAATGCCATAACTCCGGCGGATCTTGCGACCCACGTTCAGGGGATCGTTCAGGAGACGATCAAGGGCATAGGCAACGCGAGCAATTTCGATAAGAATACGATGCCGGATCTCGTCCATGTGATTGCATCTAACGCGATGGCGGGGTCGGGCGCGGCAGCTAAAATCGATTCCGCGGGCGCGGTCGTCATAGCGAAGGCCATAGTCCAAGGCATAGTCGAAGCGATCAAGGCTCTGAATCCTATCAATTACGTTTCGCTCGCCGATAAGATCACAAGCGAAGGCATCGCCGGCGTGAAGGAAGGCGTGGTGAAGATCCCCGGCCTCGATGAGAAGGCCCTCGACGGCCTTCATATCGATCCCAACGATATCCTGGCCCAGCTCTCGGGTGCGGCGAGCGCAAAATAGATTTTATAACTAACTATAATAATTAGTTTAAAAACCTTTCCTTAACAATTTCCGCCAATCATCCGAAAAGCCCTTTGAAGATATTCTTTACTTCTTAGAACGGGTTTCCTTATGCGTATCATCACCTGCCTCGTCATAGCATCTCTCGTTGGTTGTAAATCACAATCAGCTGATAAGAAGGTTGCATCGTCGCAGACGAACCAATACGCCGAGAACGATCAGAAAGATAAAGACGGCAAGTCCAACGATTCCAATACGGCCAGCAGCGACGAAACGCCTTCGATACCCCAAGCCATCACCGGCGCGCTGCTCACTTGCGCCACGATCCTGCCACCGGTCGGCTCCGTGTCGTCGGCCCAGATCGGTTGCCGCCTCAGCGACACCAGCGGCCAGCGCATCGATCCGGCGACCTCGGGGAACTCGGCGGTCTATGCGCCCGTCTCCGTACCGACCGGCGTGACCGTGAATCAAAAGGTCCCGATGATAGCCGAACGCAACTTCGACTCGATCTTCGAAATCTCGAGCAGCGACGCCGCGGCTTTGGATTCCGCGGTGGCGAGCATAGTCTATAAGGTCGATATCACGAATATCAGCGATAACGCCGAGGTAGCGAGCAAGACCTCAGACAAGAGCACCGTGCAGATCGAAGTTCCGCGCGCGGACTGGGTTCGCAAAGTGGAAGGCGCCGCGCCTTACTTCATCGATAAGACCACGGCTTTAACCTGGGGCGTTGATGACGGCAAGAGTTATACGTTCGATGAGGCGACTGCGCACTGCGCGGCGCTGGATTACGTGGGAGCCCACAACTGGCGCGTCCCCTCCATCAGCGAACTGCTGGCGGCGCATCTCGACGAGATCGAGAAGGCCTTCCCGCAGCCTGAGAACATGAATATCGATAATACCCGCAATGGCGGCTATATCTCGACCGCGCTGACGCCCGATACCTTCAGCTCGATCTTCGGCGCCGGCAATAAGAGATTGGCGCTGGACTTCAGCAAACCTTCATTCCTCGGACTCGTCTTCGGCGATCCGGCCGACAAGAGATCCTTGATCTGCGTCCATGACTGAAAACTTCTGATGATATCAGGGAGCGCCTGTGATCACCGCAGGCGCCGTCGCCGTTTCGTCCGCCGTCTCGTGCAGGGTGACGACGAGATGGATCGCGTCCCGGCCTGATTCACGCGAAGGAAGATAAAGATTCGCGCTGCTCGTCGAGACGATGGCCAGCGAGAGGCTCTTCGCATCGAGGAGGCCGGCGGTGACGTCGATGCGGTTTTCACCGTTATGGATGTATTGGCTTTGAGCGAGGGTCTCATGCTCGGTGGGGCGCGTATTCCAGGTTACGGTTTCCTCCGACCAGTCGCTGTCGGCGCGAAGGACGTCGACCAAAGCCGACTGCGAGGGGACGAGATCATCGCCCGAGATGACGAGCTCCGCTTTGGCGATAGGGAGGCCCTGCAACGAAC
>JASLCY010000561.1 GCA_030151925.1 Oligoflexus sp. | reverse complement strand
CGGCGGCCGCGCCGGCACCGGCGCCTTCCTCTACGGGAACGTCACGTTCGAAGAATCGCAGTTCAAGGCGCTCGACGGCGATATCGTGATCGGCGCGCACGCCAAGGTCAAGGGCGCGCTTCCCGCAGGCGTGGATCCCGCTTACTGGTCGTTGACGAGCACGATCGTCAAGACGCTGAAGAACGCGATCAACGCGGCCCAGTTCGAATGGTCTTACGTGGTCTGGGATCCGCCCCCTTTGATCAACATCAAGTTCCCGACCTATTATTCGAACAGCTTCCTGCAGAGCAGCGCGCCTAAGGCAGCCTGCGCCGCTCCTATCCTCACGAAGGTGGTTGCGGAAGTGACCAAGCAGGTCGCGAAGGATTCGTCGTCGAAGAAGGTCGAGGGCGACGCCGAAACCCAGCTGAAGGCGATCCTCGCGAAAGCCAAGACCATCAAAGGCAGCTGCCCGATCAAATGATCGGGCTTACGATTCAGGGATCACACAGTCTCGCTTTTCAGCGAGACTTTTTGTTTGAGGATGGGCGCGAGAGTGTCGAGGGCGTCGGTCATCTCATAGATGTCGTCGAGGTAGGGATTGAAGCGGGCGGGGACGTCGCCATCAAAGCGTCGCCAGTCCTCCGATAAAGCCCATTTGATTTGGAAGTCGCATTCGTAGCCTTCGTCCTCTTCGAACTCATCGATCAGGATCCTGATGCCGAAGGCGCCGATCCTCTTCTTGAGCTCGTCGAGCGCTTTTTGCATTTCCGGCAGAATGAGTTTCGCGAGCTCATCGCGTTCCGAAGCCTTACGAAATTCCCACTCCGAGATCTTTTCCACCAATCCAGCAAAATGCGACACGATCAACTCCCGATAATCCTGGCTCTAATGGCTCAGCTATAGAAGTTTGAGCGCTTACCGTCAATAAAAAAGCGCCTTCCCCCGGGGAGAAGGCGCGAATCATGTCGAGAAACAGCCCCTTCAGCTACCCGCTGTGAGAGGCGTGTTAGAACCCAGTACGTATACCATGGCCCTTTTCTGCAGTTCGAAGTTGATGATCGCCTGAGCGAACGAGGCCTGGGCTTGGAAGAGCTGCGTCTGCGCGACCGAAAGATCGACAAAACTCAGGGCTCCGACGCCGAAGCGCCCTTCGGTCACTTCAAAGGCCTTTTGCGCCGCCGTTACACCGATTTGCGTCGTCACCAGCTGCTGGATCGCCGTCGACCTATCGTTCAAGACCTGGCGAACCTCGCCGATGACCTGGTTGCGGTAGTCTTCGGCATCGAGCTTGGCTTTATACGCGACGCCGCGGGCCTGGGCCACGGTCGACGTCGTCACGTAGCGGTCGAAGATGCTCCAGGTGAGAGCGAGGCCGACCGTGGTGTTGCCGTGGTCGGCGAGCTGGTCGCGCCAGTTCTCTTGATCCGGCGGCGTAACGTCCACGCCGTTGACTCTTTGATAGTCATAGTCGCGAGAGAGCGACGCATAAGTGGCGAACAGGTCGAGGCGCGGGTAATAGGGCGCTTGCGCGACCCCCACATCCGCCTGGGTCGCCGAAGCCGTCTTCTGGGACGCCTCGTAGTCGGGACGGTTCGAGAGGGCCACGGTCGTGAGATTATCCGAATTCAACGGAATCTCGCCGGCCTTGCGGATCGCATTGATGTCCTGATCGAGCTTCGGCTCCTGGAAGATCACGTCGGCGCGAGGATCCATGCGGAGCTTCTTCAGGAACGTGATCTTATCCGTCTCGAGTTTGTTGCGGGCCGCGATCAAGGACTGCTCGTCGACCGCTGTCTGGGCCTGTTGACGGAAGAGGTCCGAAAGGCTGCGGGAGCCGACCTTGGTCTGCGCGTCGAGGAGCTTCTCGCGGTCCTGCGAGGTCTTGAAGTTGTTCTCGGCGATGATCCTCAGCTTGTCGTCGAGGATCACCTGCAGGAAGGATTGCGCGATATCGAGCGCGATCGCCTGCTTCGCCCGTTCGAACGTCTTGTCGGCGGCCGATTTCTTATCGCGCGCCGACTTGAACGCCGAGTAGTCGCTCAGGCCGTTGAAGATGTTCAGCGTCGAGGTCACCGAATAGTTGAAGCCGTCGCTCTTGCCTCTGACGAGAGTCGGAGCCGCGGTCGTGAGGAAGCTCCGGCCCTGCAGCTCGTTGTAACCGCCTTGGACGGTGAGGTTCGGGAGGAACTGCAGATAGCCCTGGAGGAGCGCGTCTCCGCGCACGTCGGCGTCTTTCTCCGCTTTCAGGATCGGAGTGGACGCTTTCACCGCGCGTTCGATGCTGCCCTCGAGCGTGAGGGTCTCAGGCGCGGCCATAGCCGTCGCGGCGCTGAAGCAAGCCGCGACGAGGAAAATCGAGAAAACCTTTTGTCTCATTTTCTGCCCTCGGCTGGCGCGAGGGACGAAGTCGAAGCCGGAGCGGAGTTGGCATTGCCGTTCGCGACCGGAGTCGGCGCAGCCCCTTGCGTCTGAGGAGGAGCTCCCGCGCCCGTCTTCTGATCTTCCACGATAGGCCGAACCTTGGATTTCGGCGGGATCGTATTCCCCGCGCCGAGCATCACGGTCTGCCCGGGCGCCACGCCCGATTGCAGCTTCGCGCGTTCGCCGTTGTTGTCGACGACCTTGACTTCGCTGTAGTCCACCACGTTGTTCTCGTCGACGATGCCGACCACCGTCTTGAGGCCTTGCAGGATCAGGGCATCGGACGGCACGTCGACGCCGGGCGAAGCCTTGAGGTGCATCACGACGTTCACGAGGCTGCCGGCTACGACCTGGCCGTTGTTGTTGTCGAGGTCGATCTCGGCGAGCAGCATGCGGGTCTTGTCATCGAGCTGGCCGGAGATGCGCGCGAGGTGGCCGACGATGGGAGTCTCAGGGCGTTCAGGCAGATAAACTTCCGCCTGAGTGCCGGTTTGCACGAAGGGCACATCGCGTTGATCGATGTAAACATAAACGCGGAGCTGATCGATCTGCGAGATCGAGAGCAGGGGAAGGGCACCGGTCTGGGCGTTGGTCGCATTCTGCACCAGAGCGCCCGGATCGGCGAAGCGAGACGTGATCGTCCCGTCGAAGGGCGCCCGGATCGTCTGGTATTCTTTTTGAGCGATCGCCGACTTCAAACGGGCGTCCGCGACTTCCGCATCGGCGAAGACCTGATCAGCTTCCTGCTGCGAGACCAGCGTGCGTTCGAGGAGGGACTTCGTCCTCTCGGCGATCGCGCGGCGGTTCTTGCTTTCCGACAAGGCGGCCTGGTAGGCCTGCTCGGTTTCGGGTGATTCGATGACGGCGAGGACCTGGTTCTTCTTAACCTTGTCCCCTTTATCGACCTTGATGTCCTTCAGGTAACCGCTGATCTTCGCGTAGAGCGTCACGGACGCGAAGGCGCGGGCCTCACCCGCGATCTTGAGATCCCTTTGAGTCGGCGAGGCGACGGCTTTCGCCACCTTCACCTTGGGACCTTTCGCGAGTTCCTCCTCACGCTCCTGGCGCTCTTTGCCGACGCTGTGATGCTGGTACACGACTCCGCCGATGACGGCGAGGATCGCGACCACGAAGAAGGCGGCGAAGCCTTTTTTCAAGGACGAAGGCGGCGCCTGCTCATGAAGGTTGGGCAAAGGGCCGAGATCCGATTTTTTCTGGTTTTTATTTTGACTCATGTAGGCGAGCCCTCCGGGCGTGCGTGAATAATAGGCTTAGTGTGTGAAGGCGAATGCTTATGCGAACCGTGGTCCTGGCCCTCCTGGCCCTCGTTTTCCTCGGCTTTCAGTCGTTCGTCCAAAGTATGCTGTGAAGGCATTTTAGTCCGCAGCAGCGAATAAATCAAAGGAACGACGAACAGAGTCACGAAAGTCGCGACCATCAGACCGCCGATGACCGCGCGCCCGAGCGGAGCATTCTGCTCACCGCCCTCGCCGAGAGCGAGCGCTGCAGGGAGCATGCCGAGGATCATCGCGATCGCGGTCATCAGGATCGGCCTCAGGCGCGTGCGGCCGGCTTCGAAAGCGGCTTCCAGAGCGTTGAGGCCTTTTTCCACGCGCACTTCGTTTGCGTAGCTTACGAGCAGGATGGAGTTCGAAGCCGCGATACCCACAGCCATGATGGAACCCATGAACGAGTATACG
>JASLCY010000560.1 GCA_030151925.1 Oligoflexus sp. | reverse complement strand
CGGCTGAGAGCCCCCGTGTACTCGATCAGGCGGTCCGCGATCGTGGATTTGCCATGGTCGATGTGGGCAATAATGCAGAAATTTCGAATAAATTTAGGATCTTGCATGCTCGTCCTGAATCTCTCGCCTAAGGTTGGGTTTAATTTTGAGCCTTACTTTGCCGATGCCGAGGTAAGGATTCGCTCGCGCGCCAAGGGGGAGGCTTTATGTGTGATAAATCGCGTAAACAAAAGCTCATATCACTCTATGCTCTTTGGTTCCCTCTTTCTATATTAGCGGGCTCTTGCGCTACAACCGAAAAAACCGCTGAGCCGCCCAAACCGACGCATTTTGTCCTGGAGAGCGCCCCGATCATTGTAGCAACGAAGCCCTATCCGAATCAGCATCCAATTTACGTCAAAATATACGCGGGCGACGAACTCCTCGAGAGGCGTCTCGCCTACCGCGGTTGGGATATGGATCATGATGGACTTATCGACATGATCGAGTATCTGAACGAGAAGGGCGAGGTCGTTCGCAAATCATACAAATTCCCTGGCCAGGAAGCCCTCGAAGTGCCCGCGCACTAACGGGGCGAAGCTTCCCTTTGCGCTATGGGCCCGCTATGAGATGATGCCCTCCACGTAACGCTTCCACTTCTTTGGAAGCCCCGAGGAGAGCAGGATGGCAAGCACTGAGTCGATCGCGCTGCAAGGCGTCAGAACCCACAACCTCAAAAACTTCTCCGTCGCGTTCCCCCTAGGCAAAATCTCCGTCGTGACCGGCATGTCAGGCTCGGGCAAGAGCTCGCTGGTGTTCGATACCCTTTACGGGGAAGCCTACCGGCGTTACGTCGAGAGCCTTTCGAGCTACGCGCGCCAGTATCTGAAGCAGATGGCGAAGCCCGATCTCGATAACGTGGAGAACCTCCCGCCGGCGATCGCCGTGAAACAGGCGAGGTCGGGCCTCAATCAACGTTCGACCGTGGGGACGATGACCGAAATCGGCGACGTGCTCCGCATCATCTACGGCCATCTCTCGAAGGTGTATTGCCACGGGCACGAGCTGATCAAGGCCAACGGCCCTTATGTGGCGAACGATGCCCTGAGGTCGTTCGCGGGGCAGAAGCTGCTCTTCCTCGCGCCGCTGGAAGCGTGGGGCAAGATCAAGGCCGCGGAGCTGAAGACCCAGCTCGAGGTGCAGGGCTTCACCCGCTGCTTCGTGGACGGATCAGAGCAGAAGAACGACGAAATAAAAGCCAACGACCTCAAACGCAGCATGATCGTGGTCGATCGCCTGACGGCGAACAAGGAGAGCCATCCGCGCATGATCGAAGCCGCGGAGCTCAGCCTGCGGCTCGGTCGCGGCCAGGCTGTGATCCGGAGCGATAGCGGCGAGATGAAGGCTTACAACAAACAGCTCGTCTGCCCCGAATGCGGGACGATCTACCTCGAGCCCTCGCCGACGCTCTTCAACCACAACAGCCCGCAGGGCGCCTGCGAGAAGTGCCAGGGCTTCGGCCGCATGCCGATCAAGGACCGGGAGAAGATCACGCCGGATCTCGAGGCTTCCCTGCTGACCGAAGGCGTCCTGCCGTGGAACTTCGGCGAGCACAAAATCTATTACAAGTGGGCGCGCGCCAGCGCCAAGGCCAAGGGCTACGACGCCTCGAAACCTTTCAAGAACTACACCGCCGCTGAATGGAAGTGGCTCTATGAAGGCGACGGCGGCAAGTTCGATGGCATCAACGGCTACTTCGCCTACCTCGATTCCAAACGTTATAAAGCGCACTATCGCATCCACGCGTCGCGCTTCACCACCTATGTGACCTGCGATGCCTGTGACGGTTTCCGCCTCAATAAAAACGCGCGCGCGTGCCTGATCGATGGGCAGAACTTCATCGACGTGATTCGCCTCTCGATCGCCGATCTCCAGGGCTGGTTCCAGAAGATCACCGACGCCAAGGTCGTGGCGGCGGAACGCAGCGTCGCGGTCGAAGAAGGGCTGCAGGAAGGCCAGATGCGGCTCGGTTACCTGATGAAGATGGGCCTCGGTTATCTGAGCCTGGATCGCAGCGCGCGGACCCTGTCGGGCGGGGAAGTCCAGCGCATAAACATGGCGAGGAGCCTCGGCAGCGCTCTGACCGGGACCCTCTTCTGCCTCGATGAACCGAGCGTGGGACTTCACGTGCGGGATAGCCATAACCTTCTCGGAGTGATCACGGAACTGAGGGACCAGGGCAACACGATCGTGGTCGTGGAGCACGAGAAGACCCTGATCCGCGGCGCCGAATACCTCGTGGAGATCGGCCCGGGCGCGGGTCATCGCGGAGGCGAGCTCGTCTTCGCCGACAACCCGAAGAAATACAGGTTCGAGGAGAAGCCCTGGCCGAAAGGTCGACCGCTCGGCGCGGAGAAATACCTGGTCGTGAAGAACGCCGAGACGCACAACCTGAAGAACGTCGAGGCGCAGTTCCTGATCGCCGGCTTGAACGTGGTCTGCGGCGTCTCCGGCAGCGGGAAGACGAGCCTTATCCGTCATACGCTCTATCCGCTCCTCGCCGAAGCGCTGGGACAGGACGTGGAGGAGGATGACATCGAGGAAGGGCGCGGAACGCTCGGGCCCAAGGATGTGCTGAAAGGCCTTTCCTCCGTTCATTTCGTGAGCCAGGAAAGCATCGGGCGCTCGACGCGTTCGACGATCGCGACCTATCTCGGCTTCTACGACGACATTCGCAAGATCCTGGCGACGACGCCGGCGGCGAAAGCCGCTGAACTCACGCCGGGTTTCTTCAGCTTCAACGTTCCCGGCGGACGCTGCGAGACCTGCAAGGGCCTCGGTTACGTGGTCGAGGATCTGTCCTTCCTCGGCGAGATGCCGGTCACCTGCAGCACGTGTCGGGGTCTGCAATTCAACGATGAAGCTCTTTCGATCGCCTACCGCGGCAAGAACCTCCACGATATCCTGCAGCTGACGATCGACGAGGCGCGCGAATTCTTCTTCGAGGTGCCCAAGCTCGCCCGCGCGCTCGATCAAATCATCGGCATGGGCCTCGGTTATGTGCGGCTCGGGCAAAATACCTCGTCTTTCTCGGGGGGTGAAGCTCAGCGCCTGAAACTGTTGCGCCTCCTTTTGGACGCAGTTGACCGGAAGCCTTGCTGTCTTATCTTTGATGAGCCCTCCACAGGTCTCAGCGACAGAGATGTTCAGCAACTTTTGCTCCAACTCTTGCGCTTACGGGATGCAGGGCATACAGTCATCGTCGTTGAACATCACCTGGGGCTTATACAGGCCGCCGACTGGCTCATCGAAGTCGGTCCGGAAGCTGCCGCCGCAGGTGGGTCGATCGTTTACCAGGGGCCGGCCGCCGGCATCGTGAAAGCGAAGGAGTCGCGCACGGCGCCCTTTTTACAGACGTGAAGTCGAAGGTTTTTCGTATGAGCAAGCACGACGGTCAGACAGCGCAAATCACAGTGAAGAACTTGCTCAAACGGAAAGCCGACCAACAGAAGATCTCGATGATCACCTGCTATGACGCCGCTTTCGGCAGCATCATCGACAAGACCGGAATCGACATGGTCCTGGTCGGCGATAGCATGGGAAACGTCGTTCTCGGCTTCAAAGATACGATCCCGGTAACGATGGATATGATGGTTCACCATACGAGGGCGGTATCCCGTACTGTGAAACGGGCGTTTCTCGTCGCTGATATGCCATTCCTGTCATATAATCTTTCGGTCGAGCAGGCGCTGGCCAATGCCGGACGCCTCATTCAGGAAGGCGGCGCTCAGGCTGTCAAAGTTGAAGGCGGCGCGGCCATTATCCCTCAAGTCAAAGCCATGGTTCAGGCCGGCATCCCGGTCGTCGGACATCTCGGCCTCACTCCCCAAAGCATCAATACCCTGGGCGGATATCGGGTCCAAGGCCGCGGCGAGGAAGGCACGCGCCTTCTCAACGATGCCAAGCTCCTCGCGGAAGCGGGCGTGTGCTCGATCGTCCTGGAGCTCGTGCCGCAGGGCCTGGCGAAAGACGTAACGGCGGCCGTGAGCGTTCCCACGATAGGGATAGGGGCGGGGCCTGATTGTGACGGACAGGTCCTGGTCATCCATGATATGCTGGGTTTTCCGAGTGAATTCAGTCCCAAATTCCTAAAGAAATACGCGAATCTGGGCGAAACCATCACGAGCGCCGTGGCGCGTTATGATCAAGAAGTGAAAGACGGATCATTCCCCGCGCCCGAGCATACCTTTCAATAATTTCTGTATATCCCTCTGTTTGAAGGACGGAAAACCGATCTATGGAAAAACGCGATTACTACGAAATCCTATCCATCACGCGCGGCGCTTCGGAACAAGACATCAAGCGCGCTTACCGCTCGATGGCGATGAAGTACCACCCCGATAGGAACCCGGGAAATAAAGAGGCGGAAGACCGCTTCAAGGAATGCGCGGAAGCCTACGAGATCCTGTCGGACAACGACAAGCGCCGCCTGTACGATGCTTACGGTCACGCGGGCATTTCCGGCCAGGGCTTCTCCGGCTTCAACGATGTGAACGACGTGTTCTCGTCGTTCGGCTCCATCTTCGAGGATTTCTTCGGCTTCGCGGGCGGCGCCGCGCCGGGCGGCAAACGCCGCGCGCGCAAGGGGCAGGACCTCCGCTACGATCTGGTGCTCGAGTTCGAGGAGGCCGCTTTCGGCGTCGAGAAGGAGATCGAATACGAACGCGATATCGCCTGCTCGCATTGCAAGGGCGAGCGGGCCGAGCCGGGCGGGAAGAAAACCTGTTCGACCTGCGGCGGTCGCGGCCAGGTCGCGCGTTCGCAAGGCTTCTTCTCGGTGGCATCGGCTTGCCCGACCTGCCACGGCGAAGGCGAAGTCGTCACGCAGCCTTGCAAGCCCTGCAAAGGCAAAGGCCGCGTAAGGGATATGAAGAAGGTCAGCGTGAAGATCCCGCCGGGAGTGGATCAAGGCGTCCGCCTCCGCGTGAACGAAGAAGGCCAGGGCGGAATCGGCGGCGGCCCGAACGGGGACCTCTATGTGTTCCTGCAGGTGAAGGACAGCCCCCATTTCGAACGCGACGGCGCGGATATCGTCCATTACGCGAGCAT
The DNA here is from genome assembly GCA_030151925.1 of Oligoflexus sp. GTDB lineage: Bacteria > Bdellovibrionota_B > Oligoflexia > Oligoflexales > Oligoflexaceae > Oligoflexus. Next base: position 3,050 of record JASLCY010000560.1, on the reverse strand, counting down.
CTCGTTCGTCCAAGCGGCGCTCGGCACGAAACTCACGGTCCCTACGCTCGGCAACAACACGGTGGACGTCGACGTCCCCGCGGGCGTCCAATACGGCCACCGCCTGTCGGTCGCCGGCGAGGGCATTCCGAAGCTGCGCGGCATAGGCCGCGGCGATCTGTGGGTGGAACTCAAGGTCGAGACGCCGACGAAACTCAGCAAGGAGCAGAAAGAGCTCCTCGCGCAGTTCGCCGAGATTTCCGGCGAGAAGGTCGGCAACGGCAGCAACGGATTCTTCAGCAAGATCTTCAAGGACTGAAGCGATTCATTGAATGGACTTGGCCGCGTTGCAGTGCGCGCTGCCGCCGAGCGTCGGGCCGAGGCCGCTGCCGGCGTTCGGCGCGAAGAACTCGCTCATCAGAGAGCGCAGGCCGTATTTCGAAGACGCGGCAAACGCGTTGTATTCCGGCAGGCCCTGCGTGAGGAAGTATTTATAGCGGTCGTCGGCGAATTGCTTCGTCGCGTCGGGCAGCTTGGCCTTCAGGCTCGCATCCTTCTGCATCGCCCGATAAAGGAGCTCCGCCGCGAGATAGTAGCGCGAGGAGAATTTCCCGTTGAAGTTATCGCTCGCGCGGTCGGTGCCCTCGAGGGCCGCGGTCATCAGCTCCTCGATCTTATAACCTAAGGAACGAATGGTATCCTGGTTGCCGTTGCAGGTGATGTCGGCGCTCATCTTCACCATGTCGGCCGCTGTCGCCTTGCCGTCCGCGAGGATGCGGCCGACCGCCATCTGCGCTGATTTCTGCATGATAACGTAATTCAGGACCTGGCTGTTCTCGCCCGCGTATTTGCTTACCGCGGGAGCGAGGCGCTTGCCCGACCCGTACTGATTCGCGGCGTTCATCTTCATGTTCTTCAGGATCTCGGGAACGTCCTTGCTGCCGTTCGCGATCTTTTGCAGCATCGCCGCTTCATCGTCCTTCAAAGTGTTGTTCTGGGCAAAAGCGCCCGTCCACTGGCCGTACGGCTGCCAGATCGGGTGCGTATTGCTCTGCGCGTGACAGGTCTTGCAGAGATCTTTTTCCACGGTCGGCGGCGTCGTGGTGAAGTTGATGCCGGCGAACTGCCATTCTTTTTTCTCATAGTCGAAGACGGCCACTTCCATATCCTTACGGGCGTTCGGATCGGTCGCGGTACCGACGAGGAACGAGCCGTCGGGCGCGAACATGATGAGGCGCGGATTCTCGAGCGTCGATTTCTGAGCGCTGCGCGAGTCGCGCATCAGGGTCCAGAAGGGTTTTACGGCGTCGGGAATCGCCGCGAACGCCTGCTCCTTGGAGGCGAAACAAGCGACCTCTTCCGGTTTTTTGATCGTTTCCCATTTGAAGGTCTTGCAGTCGATGCCGGCCGTCGCATCGATCGTATTCGTCATCGTCTGGCTGTTGGTATTCGATGCGCCTGAGGTCGTGCCGGCGTTCATCGATGAAACGTCGGTTCCGCTGCTCGAGGTCGACGAGCCGTTATTCGTGCCGCCGTTCGACGAGGAGCCGTCGCTGTTTTCACTGGCGCCGGCCGCCGTCGCGTCGCCGCTCGCGTTCTGGTTCTTATAGATCTGCTCAGCTGCGCCGTCTTTCGAGTTTGCTGCTTTAGCCGCTAAGCTGGGCCTCGTCGGGCTGTTGCCGCAACCGGCAAGGATGAAACCGAGAGTCAGGGCAAGCCTAGCGTTCTGCATCGTCATCAAAAGCTCCTCGTGCGTTGGTGCAAAGACTTTTTCGGACTTTGGTGAACGAAAGTAAAATGCCCCTGCATTTTGTAAATATATCATGAAGATATAGGTTTTATTACGCTCGGGAAGACGAGCTTCCTTGGGGATTTTGGATAGGGATTGACGGGAGCGGGCATAGATCGCAATATCTCCCAATCACTCAGAAATCAGCAACTCCCCTCTCAGGAGGCTCCCGCATGAAGGCTACATGCTCTGTGGTGATCGCCGCGTTCTTCGCCTTAACGAGTTCCGGCTGTCGTCACGGTTCCAACGCGAGTGAAACGAAGGAATTCACGACGATCCCCAAATCGAAGACGCCGGGAGAGGCGGTCGATTATAAGCTCAGCCTGGTCCCTGACATCCCGCAGACCCTAACGAAATACAAGCCGAAGTACTCGCGCGAGGAGCGGGAAGACGAGTTCTTCGATGAAGACGATCCCGAGAAGGCGTATTTCAACATCACGTTCGGCCCTTTGACGAAGGAGCAGTTCAAGAAGTATCCGCTCCATGAAGGTTGGGACACTCCGGAAAACAAGGAGATGCGGAACAGCGGATTGCGTCCTTTTGATGTGGTTCTGTTCTCAGCGCTATCGCCTGGGTCCTGCTTCCTTCAAAACGATCTTGTCGAAGTTCGGCAAGAAAATGAAAGCAGACTGAGAAGGAAGGCGAGCGGCCCAGAGCGGGCATAAAAAAAAGGCCTCGATTGCGGGGCCTTTTTTTATGTGTTTACTGCGTCAGGAGCTTGGCGTGGACTTTTTTGATGGAGTCCAAAGTGAAGATGTCTAGATTTTTGACATTATAATGGAACTTGTCGTAACGACCTTCTTCGGTCGCATTGTCGAGTTCGCCTTTCGGGGTCACGGTCAAACCTTCGACCTGAGGGATCAGATCGTTGGAAAGGAAGAGTACCACATTGCCCTTGTCGAATTGGTGAGTCATCGAGAGGACGTTGTAGAACTTCCGGTCGACCGTACAATCCTTGCAGAACTTCCACTTATGGCGATCGAGGCCCTCGGCCGTGTTCTTGCGCTTACAGTTGGCGCAGAACTCGATTACGCGGAAATTCTTGGATACGAGATATTTGAACGCCAACTTGCGGCGATTCGTTTTGGTATTCGCGATGCTGAGAAAAAGCTGGTTCTTAAGGTCGAAGAGGGCCTTGCGCTCGTCGAGGTTCTGCATCTTTTTCGCATGGCTTGTGAGCATCAAGGCCACGAGGAACTTGTAGTTCATGATGCGTTCGTCGCGCTCCATGTTCGCGAAGGCTTCGAGCAAAGCCTCGTAACGACGAAAGACTTGGCTGAAC
>JASLCY010000556.1 GCA_030151925.1 Oligoflexus sp. | reverse complement strand
GCGCGCTTGTTCGGGCCGGTAAACACCTTGCCGCGACGGCCGTTATCGAAGAGCGCATCCACAGCTTCCTGGAGCATGCGTTTTTCGTTACGGATGATGATCTCAGGCGCGTTCAATTCGATGAGGCGCAGGAGACGGTTGTTACGGTTGATGACGCGGCGATAGAGATCGTTGAGATCCGAGGTCGCGAAGCGTCCGCCGTCCAGAGGCACGAGCGGGCGAAGGTCAGGCGGCAATACGGGGATTACCGAGAGCATCATCCATTCGGGCTTCGAATCGTTGCTGCGGAAGGCTTCAACGACTTTAAGGCGTTTTTGGAGCTTCTTGCGGGCGGCTTCCGAAGACGCCTCGAGCAGGGCCTTACGGAGGTCGTCACCGAGGTCTTCGATGCGGAGCGCCGCGAGGAGCTCCTGGATCGCTTCCGCGCCGACGCCGACTTGGAAGGCGCCGTTACCGTGCTCTTGAAGCAGTTGTTCGTATTCGTCTTCGCCGATGACCTGGCCAACGCGGAGTTTGGTCACGTCTTCGTTGCCGACGTCGAGGACTACGTAGGATTCGCTGTAAAGGATGCGTTCCACGTCTTTCAGGGCGATATCGAGGATCGCGCCGATACGCGAAGGCAGGGACTTCAGGAACCAGATATGCGCGACGGGAGTCGCAAGGTTGATGTGGCCGAGGCGCTCACGACGAACTTTGGAGTGGATGACTTCCACGCCGCACTTGTCGCAGACGATACCGCGGTGCTTCATACGCTTGTACTTGCCGCAGATACATTCGAAGTCGCGGACCGGGCCGAAGATCTTCGCACAGAAGAGACCGTCGCGCTCGGGCTTGAAGGTTCTGTAGTTGATCGTCTCCGGCTTTTTCACTTCACCGTAGGACCAGCTGCGGATCTTCTCAGGCGAAGCCAATGAAATCTTGATCGCGCTGAAGCTCAGCGGATCCGTTGGTTTATCGAAAAAATTCACTAAATCGTTCAAGAGAGTAGCCTCCATTTGCACGGTTGGAGTTCGGGGAAATCACAGGACTTCCCCGCTCTTTGGAGCGCCTCGCCTCGGCTTGTCGAGACCAGGCGCTTCCTGTCAGTTGCCAGAGAAACTATCGAGACCGAACTCCTCGTCGTCTTTGATGAGGTTCACGTCGAGCGCGAGCGCTTGAAGTTCTTTCACCAAGACGTTGAAGGATTCAGGAAGGCCAGGCGTCATCATGTTCTGGCCTTTGACGATGGACTCGTACATACGCGTACGGCCGAGAACGTCGTCTGACTTCACTGTCAGGAATTCTTGCAGCGTGTTCGCCGCACCGTAGGCTTCCATCGCCCACACTTCCATCTCCCCGAGACGCTGACCACCGAACTGGGCCTTACCACCGAGAGGCTGCTGAGTAACCAGCGAGTAAGGACCGATGGAGCGGGCGTGGATCTTCTCGTCAACCAAGTGGTGGAGTTTCAACACGTACATCACGCCTACGGTCACGCGGTTGTCGAAACGGTTACCGGTACGGCCGTCGAAGAGATCGACCTGACCGTCCGCGGTAAGCCCCGCGAGCTCGAGGTATTTACGCACGTCTTGTTCAGAGGCGCCGTCGAACACTGGGTTCGCGAGGTGCACGCCTTCACGGTATTTCTTAACGAAGGTCTTGAGCTCGTCCAGCGAAGCGCCTTTGACGAAGTCGCGCACTTCTTTGGTGTCCCAGATCTGGTAGATCACGTTCTCGAGTTCTTTGCGGACTTCGTTCTGGTCGAGGGTGTCGAGGTAAGTCTGCAGCTTCTCGCCGAGACCTTTCGCCGCCCAACCCAAGTGGGTTTCAAGGATCTGACCCACGTTCATACGCGAAGGAACGCCGAGCGGGTTGAGGACGATATCGACCGGACGACCGTCCGCGAGGAACGGCATGTCTTCTTCCGGAAGGATACGCGACACGACACCCTTGTTACCGTGGCGACCAGCCATTTTGTCACCAACCTGGAGCTTACGTTTGATAGCAACGTAAACCTTAACCATTTTGATAACGCCTGGAGGCAATTCATCGCCTTTACGAACTTTCTTGATCTGCTCTTCCGTCATGAAGCGGATGAGGTTGATCTTCTCGCGGAGGCTGTCGACAACCTTCGTGAGGAGAGAGTTCTTGTGAGCGTCTTTAACAGCGAGTTGTTCCCAGTAGACGTATTCCAGCTTGGTGAGGAACGCTTCGTCGAGAGTCGAGCCGGCGGCTGCGACGGTCACGCCATCACGCGAGCGGATCTCGCCGGCGAGGGTTTCGCCCGAGAGGATCTTCGCGATCTTACGAGCCGCGGAATCCTTGATGATGGTGATACGGTCGTTCTCATCCTTACGCAGACGAGCGATTTCCTCGTCTTCGATCTGGAGGCTACGGGAATCTTTAACGGCGCCTTCACGAGCGTAGACCTTGGCACCGATGACGGTACCGACGACGCCGGGCGGCACACGAAGAGAGGTATCACGGACGTCGCCGGCTTTTTCGCCGAAGATCGCGCGGAGGAGCTTCTCTTCCGGGGTCAATTGGGTCTCACCCTTCGGCGTGATCTTACCGACCAGGAGGTCGTTCGGCTTCACGTCAGCGCCGATGCGGATGATACCGGCGTCGTCGAGGTTCTTGAGAGCCTCTTCGCCGACGTTCGGGATATCCGAGGTGATTTCTTCCTGACCGAGTTTGGTATCACGCGAGATACATTCGAATTCCTGAATGTGGATGCTCGTGTAGAGGTCTTCCTTAACAACGCGCTCGGAGATGAGGATGGAGTCCTCGAAGTTGTAGCCGCTCCAAGGCATGAAGGCCACGACCACGTTCTGCCCGAGAGCCAGCTCGCCCATTTCGGTCGCGAAACCGTCGGCGATGATATCGCCCTTCTGCACGTACTCGCCTTTGACGACGATCGGCTTCTGGTTGATACAGGTATCGACGTTCGAACGTTTGTTCTTCTCGAGCTTATAGATGTCAACCTCGGCACCGACCTCAGTCTTGCTGGTGTCGGATTCTTCGGTCTTGACGACGATACGTTCAGCATCGACCGAAACGACTTGGCCTGCGCGGCGGGCGACGATGGTCGCTCCCGAGTCGCGGGCCACGATGCGTTCCATGCCGGTACCGATCAGGGGAGCGCGCGTCTTGAGGAGCGGCACCGCCTGGCGTTGCATGTTGGAACCCATGAGTGCGCGGTTCGCATCGTCGTTCTGGAGGAACGGGATGAGGTTCGCGGCCACGGATACGAGCTGGCTCGTGGAAACGTCCATGAGGTCCGCTTCTTCCGCACGCACGATTTCGTTCTCACCGGCGCGACGGGCGTAAACGAGGTCGTCGGCCGAACCGATATCACCCGCCTGCGCGATCACGTGGTCCTGATGCTCTTCAGCCGCCGAATAGTAACGGACGGAGGATTTTCCGCCGTTTTCATCGGTGAGGCTCTTGAACGGAGTTTCGATGAAGCCGTACTCGTTCACCTTCGCGTAAGACGCGAGAGACGAGATCAGACCGATGTTCGGACCCTCAGGGGTCTCGATCGGGCAGATACGTCCGTAGTGGGTCGGGTGAACGTCGCGAACTTCGAAGCCCGCGCGCTCGCGGCTCAGACCGCCCGGTCCAAGGGCGGAGAGACGGCGCTTATGGGTTACTTCGGACAGCGGGTTCGTCTGATCCATGAACTGGCTCAGCTGCGAGCTGCCGAAGAACTCTTTCACCACGGCCGAAGCCGGTTTGTTGTTCACGAAGTCGTGCGGGAGGAGCGTGTCGACGTCACCGAGCTGGAGACGTTCGCGGATCGCCCTCTCGATCCGGAGGAGACCGATGCGGTATTGGTTCTCGAGAAGCTCGCCAACGGCGCGGACGCGACGGTTGGAAAGGTTATCGATATCATCGATCTGGCCTTTTTCGTTTTTGAGGCCGATCAAATATTCGACGGTGCGGAGGATGTCTTCCTTCGTCAGCGTGCGAACTTCGAGAGGCACTTCGAGGCCGAGCTTCTGATTCAGCTTCATCCGGCCCACGGCGCTGAGGTCGTAGCGGTCGGCGTTGAAGAAGAGGTTCTCGAACAGGGCGGTCGCCGGTTCGATCGTCGGGGGATCACCGGGACGCATGCGTTTATAGATTTCGAGGATGGCCTCGTCCTTCGATTCGATCTTGTCGGAAACGAGGGTGTTACGGAAGCTGGCATCCGCGTTCACGCCGTCGATGAAGAGGACCGAGAATGCGTTCACGCCGCCCTTGATCATCTTCTCGAGGTGCTCGACGCCGAGTTCGGTGTTCAGGGGAACGACGACCTTGCCGTTCTTATCGTTGATGGGCTCAGCCGAGATCTTGCCGACGAGTTCGTCCTGCTCCATCGCCACGTATTCGATGCCGGCCTGTTCCATCTGGCGAATAGCGCCGACCGAGATACGGCGGCCCTTCTTCACGAGGACTTTGCCGTTCGCGGGGTCGATGAGGTCGGTAAGGGCCCTCTGGCCACGAAGGATTTCGT
>JASLCY010000522.1 GCA_030151925.1 Oligoflexus sp. | reverse complement strand
TATGAGATGAGCTCCCTCCCGGATTTCCAGGGCGATCCCGATTGGATCGCCGCCAGGCTGCGTTTCGATCTGCCGCGCGATCTGATCGAAGAGACCCTGCTGCGGCTCGAGCGCCTCGGGCTTCTGGCGAAGACGGAAGGAGGAGGATGGACGAGGGCTCAGGGCAGTCTGTCGACGCCCCATAATATCCCCAGCGAAGCGATACGGAACTTCCATAAGCAGATGCTCGACAGGGCCGGTGAAAGCCTCGAAAACACCCCGGTGGAGCAGAGGATGCTGCTGGGCTTCACGATGCCCTTCGATTCCAGCAAGATAGCCGAGGCGCAGGATCTCCTGCTTGAGTTCCGCACGCGTTTCGCCCTGCTGGTCGAAGGCGGGAAGATCGACAGCGTCTACCACCTGGCCCTTCAGTTCTTTCCGGCTACCCGTTGACGAGGCCGCGAACTGGCCGCAAAGTCAATCACTCTGACACTATCAAGACGCTGTGAAATCAGCGGCTTAAATTTCCCCTAAAGCCTTATCCATCAAGGGCTTGAACATTCTGAACATCTATTAAGTTCCCATCCAAAAATCGGTTAGGTGATATGCAGAAATTGCGGTACTCCTTTTGGTGCAGGGGTTCCCTGTCCAAGCATCGAAAGGTTTATCTCATGTCGCAACTGCCGTTCGTCCGCTCGCCCGCATCACTACCGCAGAATGATCCCAATAAAGCCGCTCGCCTGAAGGCCCTTGAAGACAAGCGCACGAAGTTCCAATTCAACTACGACATCATCGGCGAGATTCCCGTCTCCGATCAGGTCCCGGACGAAGCCATCGCCGGCACCGCCTGGAAGATCGCGATCATCGCCGCTTCCTATAAGATGCGCACCAACATCGAAGCGATCGTCAGGAAGAATCCGCAGTGGAAGTTCGAAAAGGCCTTGCCGAAGAAGAACGTGATCGAGATCGGCTCGATGCTCGCGAAAGGCGACCTCAACAGCTTCCTCTCCTATTGCTTGCCGGATATGGGCATCGTGACGAGCCAATTCCAAGGCAACAGCACGGCCGATTACGAGAAGATGTTCCAGACGCTCGAACTGCCGACCTGGTCCTCGACCCTTTACGATGACAGGGATTTCGCGGAATATTTCCTCTCCGGCCTGAACCCGGTCCTGATCGAGCTCGTGAAAGACCTGACCTCCGACTTCCCCGTGACCGATGAGCATCTCCGTTCGGTCGCTGGTTTCGAGAATGACGACATGGCCACCGCCCTTGCCGAAGGCCGTCTCTTCAAAGTCGATTATTACGAACTCCAAGGCCTCCAGCCCGGACGCCACCCTCGTGCCGTGAAGAAGGTCTATGCGCCCAAGGTGATGCTCGCGATGCCGAGCGCCGGCAAAGAACTCGCGGTGATCGCGATCCAGTGCGGTCAGGATCCTGCCCAATTCCCCGTCTTTACGCCCGAGAAGAGCTGGTCGTGGCTCGCCGCCAAACTCGTGGTGAAGATCGCGGACGGCAACTATCACGAGGCGCTCTCGCACCTCGGCCTCACGCACCTGCTGATAGACCCGATCAACGTCGCGACCTATCGCCAGCTGCCTGAGCAGCATCCTATCCATCGCCTCTTGATCCCGCACTTCGAAGGCACGATCCCTATCAACGCCCTCGCGGTGAAAAAACTGCTCCCGACCGACGGCGCCGTCGAGCAGCAGCTCAGCGCGACGATCGACTCGGCTTATGAAGCCCTGCGCAACGTCCGCCGCAAGCATGATTTCCTGGACAGCACTCTGCCGAAGTCCATCGTCCGCCGCGGCGTAGGCGCTGACGGCGCCCTCAAGAACTATTCTTATCGTGACGACGGCCTTCTACTTTGGGACGCGATCGCGGCCTGGTGCAAGGACTACGTGAACCTCTACTACGGCAGCGACGCTGATATCGTCCATGACACCGAACTCCAGGCCTGGGGCGCGGAAGTCACCGAAGGCGGCCGCGTGAAAGGCTTCGGCGACGACGGCCGCATCGCGACCAAGGAACTCCTCGTCGAGATCCTCACGATGATCATCTTCACGGCTTCGGCTCAGCACGCGGCCGTGAATTTCCCGCAGAAAGAAGCGGCTTTGGTCTCGGCCCAACCGCTCGCCGGTTATGCGGACGCGCCTAAGACGAGGGACCTGACGGAAAAGGATTTCCTCGCGTTCATGCCTCCGATCGACCGCGCGATCAAGCAGGTGCATACGCTCTCGCTGCTCGGCAGCGTGTATTACACCACTCTGGGGGGATACCACGTCGGGTCGTTCCTCGACCTTCGCGTCGATGAGAAGCTCCTGGCCTTCCGTTTCAATCTCCTGCAGGTCGAAGCGAAGATCAGCGAGCGCAACAGAAGCCGCCGCGTCCCGTACACGCATCTTCTGCCGTCCAAAGTTCCGAACAGCATCAACATCTAATCGAGCAAAGGAGTCAGGATATGACTATGAATACATCACGCCGTGGCTTTATGAAGACCCTTTCCGCGCTCGCCGCCGTAGCGACGACCGGCGCGACTCTCGCGCACGCGGCCGACGCCGACCTCACGGCGAAGGTCGTTCGCATCGTGAATGCGTCCTACCCTCAGGCCGCCGCTTATCCGGAAGTCATCCAGGCCTTCGCGGAAGCCCTGCAAAAACCGGACAGCCCTCGCCTCGAATCCCTGGCCTTCGTAACCTCTGAGGGCGCGCAGGACAGCGAAGCCTTCGCCCGTTACGTCTCGATCGAGTTCTCGGTCGCGACCAACGTCATGGAGCTTGACGCCAATCGGAAACTCGAATTGCTCTGGAAGTGATTCTACAGCAAACCCCTTGAATGATAATGGGTGCCCGGGCCGCATGGTCTGGGCATTTCTCTTTTCAGTATATCGCCGTTTAATTGAATAAATCCGAAGTATTGGATTCCTTACCGGAAATCAGGATTCGACAGCCGAGAATTTCTTCAGAAAACCTTCAGGGAGAACCGAAACGTCTGGGCTGATTACTTAGAGGTCCCGTATGAAATACATACTCAGCGGCATCATCGGTTATTTCTTCATCCACGTCTTCTCCCTCTTCCTCCCTACGATCCTGAAGGGAAAGGACGCGCGCGCCGTCGCGGCGACCAAGGGCGAACTTACGGTTGACGTGAAACCCATGATCAGCCTGAGCGCGAAGAAGGACGAACCGCAGATCAAATTCCTGCCCCAATATCCCGTCGATGCCGTGAACGAGCAGATCGAAGGTTCCGTCACGCTCAACTTCACGATCTCCAGGAAGGGCTCCGTGACGAATCTTAAAGTCGTCGACTCCTATCCGCCGCAAGTCTTCGACGAGACGGCCCTGAACGCGGTCTCGAAGTGGGTCTTCCCCGTCAAACGCATCATCCCCGGCGAGCAAACCGTTCGTTTCAACTTCAAGCTGGATCATCAGGTTGATGTGGACGGAACGGTGATCCCGGTGGAGTTGCGCTGATAAAGCCCCGATTATCGACGACCGGTGAGTCAAGAACCGAAAAAACCATCCCGCTGCCTCGGAGCGGGATTTTTTATGCCTGATTCTATATAATTCCCTCCTGAGAACTAATCTGGGTGGTGGAATGCGTTTATTTCGGAATCAGAGTTGGATCGTCGTCGGACTCCTGAGTCAGTCGCTGCTGGCAGCTTCTTCCGGACGGGCGGATGAAGAGGCCAAGTCCGAGACGGATCGCAAATCGCAGATGAAGGAAGAAGGCGAGAAACGCGGTGGCGGCGCTCTCACCTCGTTCGGCGGCCCCATGCTGCAGCCGCCCGGTTTTGCGCCTATCATGTACGAAGGACGATCCTATTCCGGGAAAACGGAGCCGCGGCTGAGCGAAGAGAAAGGCAGCCTGGCCTTTCCGATTTATAAAGGCGAGAGCGATCTGGTGAGCGGATCCCTGGCGGGCGGACGCCTTCATCTCGGAGACGGCCTCACGCTCGATAACGGCAAAAGCGTGCCTTCCGACCTTTATCGTTATGAAGCAGGCCTGCAATACGCCCAGAAGCTTCCCGAGAACGAGAGCCTCAGCCTGCGGGTGGCCGCGGGTTATGCCGGCGATAAACCGGCCGAAGCTTCGCGCGATACGAGTTATAGCCTGAACCTGAACTACGGGTTTCCGGGCTCCGGCCAGGGCTACTGGATGCTCATGCTCTATATGGCCAACAATAGCCCGCTCCTCAATTACGTGCCGATACCCGGCGTCATGTATATCTATAAGACCCCAAGTTTCACGGGCGTCTTCGGTTTTCCCGTCCTCTCCATGCAATGGACGCCGGAGGATCCCTGGCTCCTGTCATTCTCGGTCTTCGGGCCGACCTTCATCACCGAAGCGTCTTACGGTCACCGCGATCGCTTCCAACCCTTCACGTCCCTCTCGCTTTCCCGGCAATCATTCGTGCAGAGCGCTAGGGAAAACGACAGGGATCGCCTGACGGTGCAGGAGACCCGTTTCGCCCTGGGCTTCCGGTGGCCGGTCATCGAGCATTTTTTATTCGAGGTACAAGCGGGCCACAGCGGGAATAGGTCCATCTATGTTTCGAAGGGCTGGGGCAAGAAGGACGAAGGCCGCCGCTCTCTCGATCCCGATAATTTCATAACATGGGGCCTCAAACTCACCCCTTGAAAGCGGGCGCTGCGGAAATCACGATCATCGCAGCCTTCTCTCCTCCCAATGAAGCTATCGCGAAAGCGGTTGCCAGAGATGCGTTTGTGCAAATCCTTGGGCCGCTTTTTGCAGGCCTCCCCTCCAAATCGAGGAAGCGGCAACAGGAAGCTTCATCATGAGATAGGAGGTTTCACTATGTTCGTTCACAATAAACGCCTGCAGTATACGGTGCGGGTCGAAGGCACGAATCCCGGCCTGGCGAATCTTCTTCTGGAGCAGTTCGGTGGTCCTCAAGGCGAGCTGGCGGCGGCTTGCCGATACTTCAACCAAGCGTTGGCCGAGCTCGATCCGGGCCGCAAGGATATGCTGCTCGATATCGCCACGGAGGAATTGAGCCACCTCGAGATCATCGGCAGCCTCGTGGCTATGCTGAATAAAGGCGCTAAAGGCCAGCTCGCGGAGAAAACGGATAACGAAGCGCATATGTATCGTTCGATCACGGGTGCAGGGAATGACAGTCATGTGACTCAGGTGCTCTATGGAGGAGGACCATCCTACACTAATTCCGCCGGTGCTCCGTGGACATCGGCCTATATCGACAGTATCGGCGAGCCGACAGCCGATCTCCGATCGAATATCGCCGCGGAAGCCCGCGCGAAGATCCTTTACGAACGCCTTATCAATGTTACGGACGATCCCGGCGTAAAAGAGGCCCTGGGTTTTCTGATGACGAGAGAAATCTCCCATCAGATCTCGTTCGAAAAAGCCCTTTATTCGATTGAGAAGAATTTCCCACCAGGCAAATTGCCAGGCGATCCCCTTTTCGCGGATGTTTACGTCAACACCTCTCAGGGCGAAGGCGACGCCAGCGGTCCCTGGAACAGCACCGATGAATTCAAAGTGATATCGGATCCGCTCTCGGCTATTCCCGTGGACGGCGGAGACGGGATGGCGAACGTGAAGCTCACCAGCGAGGAAAAAGAGATCCTGGCGAAACTCGCGCAGAGAACAGCTTCTCAACGCTCGAGGAACCCGGTGACCGGCACCGATCTCGGCAAGGGCCGGGGTTATGAGAAAGAGGGCGGGAAAAGTCTAAATCACTAGACAAACATAAGCTGGGGTTCGCCCGCGCTGAGCTCACCTATAACGGAGCTCGCCGGGAATCTCGCCTTCAGCCGTTCGAGAACCGCGGCGGCCTCATGCGGCGCGACGCTGAGCAGGAGGCCGCCCGAGGTCTGAGGATCGACGGTCAACCAGCGTATCGCCTCATCCGCCGTCTGATAACGCGTGGCTTCAGCGATATAGTTGGCGTTCGAATGATGAGCCTTATTGAGGACGCCCAGACGCAGGCTTTCCATAGCGCCTTCCAACGCGGGAAGGCGTCCGGTATCGATGCGTGCGCTGAGGCCACTTGCGCGGCATACCTGCAGAAGGTGGCCGCCTAGGCCGAATCCGGTGATATCGGTCGCAGCATGGACCTTGTAATCAGCGATCAGGTCACGGACTTTATTCAGCTGAGTCATGCTCTTTATAGCGCCATCGATCCAGCCCTGCTGCGCTTTGCCCGATTTAAGCGCGCTGGTGATAGTGCCTGTGCCGAGCGCCTTGGTGAGGATAAGGACGTCGCCAGCCTTCGCGCCGGCGTTCGTCCACTCCTCGCCCTTCTGCACAAAACCGCTGACGGAGAAACCGAGTTTAAGGGTTTCATCGTCTATGGTATGGCCTCCGGCAAGGCAGGCGCCTGCTTCGGTGATTTTTTCGAGCGCGCCCGCCATGAGGGGTTCGAGGAGCTCAAAAGGAAGATGAGCGGCCGGGAAGGCGAGTATGCTCAGAGCCGTTTTCGGTTCGCCGCCCATGGCATAGACGTCGCTCAGCGCGTTCGCAGCCGCGACGGCTCCGAAGCTCCTCGCGTCGTCGAGGATGGGAGTGAAGAAATCCAGGGTCTGGATGAGGTAGCGGCCGTCGCCTA
>JASLCY010000139.1 GCA_030151925.1 Oligoflexus sp. | reverse complement strand
CTTCAATCCTCCGGCGCAGTATTCGGCGACGACGCCCCTCGAGAACATCCGCCACCTGAAGCTCGCGCAGACCGAGCGCATGTATAACGAGCTCAAGGGTCCGCGCAACCGCAACCGCTGGGGCATGGGCCCGCTCACCGTCAACGCTTATTACAGCCCGGTGGACAACAAGTTCGTGATGCCGATCGGCATCCTGCAGTTCCCGTTCTACGATCCGAACCTTTCGGATGAGGCCAACCTCGGCGCCGTGGGCGCGGTCATCGGCCACGAGCTCGGGCACGGGATCGACGACCAGGGCGCGAAGTTCGACTCGGACGGCAAACTTCGCCAGTGGATGGCCGAGAAGGACATCGAGGCCTTCCGGGGCCGCGGCAAGAAGCTCGCGGATCAATTCGATAAGATCGGGCACAACGGGCAGCTCACCCTCGGTGAGAACATCGGCGACCTCACGGGCGTAACGTTCGCCTACCGCGCCGCGTTCCCGAACGGCAAAGGCACGCTCGAGCAGAAGAAGGCGTTTTTCCTCCAATACGGACGCCTCTGGTGCGGAGTGGAGCTCCCCGGCTACGCCGAGCAGATGCTCAAGACCGATCCGCACTCGCGCGGCTACGCTCGCGTGAATCAGCAGCTGAAGAACCAGCCGGCCTTCGCGGAAGCTTTCCAGTGCAAGCAGGGCGACGCCATGGTCCTCAAACCGGAAGACGTCGTGAAGATCTGGTAATCAACGCGGTGCCACGGTTCCGCTGGAACTCGTGGCGCCACGCAAACCTCGCGCTTCGATACGAAACCGTAGTCCCGTTTCACGCCCTTCCCGACAAAATCCCACAGCCTACGCGTAAGCCTTGCGCTGCAAGCCCAAGAGCGTGCTTGCCCCCGCGCCTCGCAGCTTATCCACATTAACTTCTCATCAAATATATGGTTGAATACCATAGAAAAATTTACCTCCCCACAGGGGAAGGGAGCTCTCCGTGACCGAAGAGAAGACGCTTAAGAAGATTCGCACCGGCCTCATGAGTCGAGGCCTCAGCCTCACCAAACTCGCAGTCCAATCCGGGGCGCATATCGCCGTCTCGGGGATCAAGGGCGCCTTCACGGACAGCGCGGGGCGGGACCTTCAACTCAAAACTCTGATGAACGTCCAGGCCAGGCTCCTCACCAAGGAGCTCAGCCATCTCAAGGGCAGCCTCATGAAGGTCGGCCAGATGCTGGCGCTCTATGGCGAGCACTTCCTTCCCGAGCAGGTGGTCGAGCAGCTCAAGGTCCTGAACGAAAGCAGCATAACGGTCCACTGGAACGAGATCCAGAAGCTGCTCGCCCAGCGCCTCCCGGCCGAGCGGCTCGCGGAGCTGGAGATCGATCCCAGGCCGCTGGCGGCCGCCTCCATGGGCCAGGTGCACAAGGCCACGATCAAATCCACCGGCGAGGAAGTGGCGATCAAGATCCAATACCCCGGCGTCGACGACGCGATCGACAGCGACGTGAAAGCGCTGCGCTCGATACTCGGCCTGCTTAAGCTGATGCCCGCGAACAGCTCCGCGTTCGAGGAGCTCTTCGAAGAGATCCGCGGCATGCTGCATCAGGAGCTCGATTACAAGAAGGAGCTCGGCTTCACCGAGGAAGCCCGCCTCCTCCTCGCGACCGACGACCGGTTCGTCATCCCCCGCACCTACAGCCTCTATTCGAGCGACAAGCTCCTGACGACCTCCTTCGAGCGAGGCGTGAACATAGACAGCCCCGAGGTCCAGGCCCTGAGCCAGGAGCGGCGGACGGCGCTCGCCGTCGCCTTCTGCCAGCTGTTCATGCGCGAGCTCTTCGAGTTCAAGATGATGCAGACCGATCCGCACTTCGGCAACTTCAAGGTCCGCATCGCCGAAAGCGAGGCCGAGCGCGACCGCATCGTCCTCCTGGATTGGGGCGCCGTCCGCCGCTTCGATGAGGCCTTCCTCAACACCTATCGCCGGATGATCTACGGCGCGCTCACGATGAACGAGAAGCTCGTCCTCGAGGCCGCCTTCGCCATCGGCTTCCTGAACCCAGACGCTCCCGCGAAGCTCCTCGCCTCTTTCTGCGAGATCTGCTTCATGGCGGTCGAACCCTGGCTGCCGCCGACCGATCCGCGAGTGCCGACGCAGCTGGTCGACCGGAACGGCTGCTACATCTGGAGCAAGAGCGATCTGCCGAGCCGCATCGCCCAACTCGCGACCAAGTACGCTCTCTCGTTCAAGGTCCGGGCGCCGCCGCGCGAGGTCCTCTTCCTGGACCGCAAGATCGGGGGCATCTTCATCCTCATGAAAGTCCTCGACGCCCGCTTCCAGGGCCACAAGCTGCTGGTCGATTTCCTCAAAGAAACGCAGGCGGCGCTCGATTAAGGCTTTCCTTCCTGCCCCTTATCCATTAAAAGCATGGCGGCCTCTCTCATAAGGATCCCGTCATGCGTTTTGTCCTCTATTGCCGTCCCGGCTTTGAAAAAGATTGTGTCGCCGAAGCCCACGATCAATTCGCCTCGCTCGGATGGGATGGTTACCCTGAGGTGCACGGCGACAACGGCCTCGTGAGCTACATCGGAACGCCCTTCGACGAGGAGAATCCGCGTTCCGCCGAGATGCCCAAGGTCTCGAACTTCGTGTTCGCGCGCCACATCCTCGAGCAGGCCGCCTTCGTCAAGGATCTTCCCGCCAGCGATCGGGCGACGACGCTCGCGGAAGCCCTGCTCAAATCCACCCGGCCGCGGACCTATCGCGAATTGGTCCTAGAATTCCCGGATACCAACGAAGGCCGCGCCCTCGCGAACTTCTGCAAGAAATTCCATCCGGCGATGGGCAACGCCCTCAAACGCACCGGTTTCATACTCGATCGCGGCGCGCACGACGCTCCCGCGATCCATATCTGCTTCATCGACTACGAGACCGCCGCGCTCGGCCTCAGCTGGAAGAAACGCAGCTCGCCTTGGCGAAGCGGCCTCCCGCGCCTCAAGTTCCCCGAAGCGGCGCCCAGCCGCTCGACCCTGAAGCTCGAAGAGGCTTTTTTAACCATGCTTACGGACGAAGAGCGCGAAGAGCGCCTCACCGGCGGCGGCACGGCCGTGGACCTCGGCGCCTCGCCGGGCGGCTGGACCTACCAGCTCCTCGAACGCAACTTCTTCGTGACGGCCGTCGATAACGGCAAAATGGCTGAATCCATCCTGGCGACCGGCATGGTCGACCATAAGAGCGAGGACGCCTTTAAGTTCAAACCCAAGGCGCCGGTCGATATCCTGGTCTGCGACATGGTGGAAAAGCCGCTGCGCGTGATCGAGCTCGTCGCCCAATGGTTCAAGAACCAGCAGTGCTCCTGGGCCGTGATCAACCTGAAATTACCGATGAAAAAACGCTTCAGCGAACTTGAAAGCTGTTTGCTCGCCTTCTGGGAGGCCAGCGGCCTCACCGAGGACAAGTTCGAAATCCGCGCGAAGCAGCTCTACCACGACCGCGAAGAGGTCACCCTGGTGCTGCTGCCGAAGGCGAAGAAATCGAAGAGATATTCTTGATTTATCTGGTCCTTCGCGCGGAGCCGATCTATAGTTTTGATCCCGGATTTACTTTTTGAGGGATCTTATGAAAAGCGATTACTTCAAGTACCTCGATCAAGAGCTGGCGGCGGTGAAGACCGCGGGCACCTTCAAAAAAGAGCGGGTGATCACCTCGCCCCAGCAGGCGCGCATCAAGGCCGAAGGCCACAACCTCATCAATCTCTGCGCGAACAACTACCTCAGCCTCGCGAACCATCCCGAACTCATCAAGACCGCGCAGAAGGCCCTCGACGAGCACGGCTTCGGCATGGCCTCGGTTCGTTTCATCTGCGGCACGCAGGACGTGCACAAGGAGCTCGAGGCGAAGATCTCCTCCTTCCTCGGCCTGGAGGATACCATCCTCTACAGCAGCTGCTTCGACGCCAACGGCGGCCTCTTCGAAACCCTCCTCGGCGCCGAGGACGCGATCATCAGCGACGCCCTGAACCACGCGAGCATCATCGACGGCATCCGCCTCAGCAAAGCGCAGCGCTTCCGCTACAGCAACAACGACATGAACGACCTCGAGGCGAAACTCAAGGAAGCCTCGGGCGCCCGTTATAAACTCATAGCCACCGACGGCATCTTCTCGATGGACGGCTACATCGCGAAGCTCAAGGACATCTGCGACCTCGCGGACAAGTACGGCGCCCTCGTGATGGTCGACGATTCGCACGCGGTGGGCTTCATGGGCCCGAAAGGCCGCGGCACGCACGAGCATTGCCAGGTCATGGGCCGCGTGGACATCATCACGGGCACGCTGGGCAAGGCGCTGGGCGGCGCTTCCGGCGGTTACACGTCGGGCAGAAAGGAAGTCATCGAATGGCTTCGACAACGCTCCCGCCCCTACCTCTTCTCCAACACCCTCGCTCCGGTCATCGCCGCCACCAGCATCAAAGTCATCGATATGCTCGAGAAGTCGGATGAGCTCCGCACGCGCCTCCACGGCAACGCGCGCCTCTTCCGCGAGAAGATGAGCGCCGCGGGCTTCCATCTTTTACCGGGCGAGCACCCCATCATCCCCGTTATGATAGGCGATGCGGCCCTCGCCAGCCGGATGGCGGACGCCCTGCTGGACGAAGGCGTCTACGTGATAGGATTCTCTTATCCCGTCGTCCCGCAAGGCAAGGCGCGGATCCGGACGCAGATGTCCTCAGAGCTGACGCCCGAGCAGGTGACCAAGGCCGCCGCGGCCTTCACCAAGGTCGGCAAGGGCCTCGGCATCATTTAACGAAAAGTCTTTCTTCTAAGGAGCGATGATATGTCCAATCTTATGCGCGCCCTCGTCAAACGCCATCGTAAGCCGGGCCTCTGGATGGAAGAAGTGCCCGTCCCCGAGATCGGCGAGAACGATGTGCTCATCCGCGTTAAGAAAACCGCGATCTGCGGGACCGATCTCCATATTTACAACTGGGATCAGTGGGCGCAGAAGACCATCCCTGTTCCGATGGTCACCGGGCACGAGTTCGTGGGCGTCATCGAGAGGATGGGCGCGTCGGTCACCGGCTACAAGATCGGCGATCGCGTTTCGGGCGAAGGCCACCTCACCTGCGGCCACTGCCGCAACTGCCGCGCCGGCAAACGCCATCTCTGCCGGAACACGGTCGGCGTCGGCGTGAATCGCCAGGGCTGCTTCGCGGAGTACCTCGCGATCCCGGCCGGCAACGCCTTCAAGATCGCCGATTCGATCCCGGACGACGTCGCGTCGATGTTCGATCCTTACGGGAACGCCACGCACACCGCCCTCTCGTTCGACCTGGTGGGCGAAGACGTCCTCATCACCGGCGCCGGCCCGATCGGGGTGATGGCGGCGGCTATCGCGAAACACGTCGGCGCTCGCCACGTGGTCGTCACCGACGTCAACGATTATCGCCTGAACCTCGCCCGCGAGCTGGGCGCGACCCGCGCGGTCAACGTCGCCCAGGAGAGCCTCGCCGACGTGATGCGCGACCTCGATATGGTCGAGGGCTTCGACGTCGGCCTCGAGATGTCGGGCAACGCCCGCGCCTTCCGCTCCATGCTCGACGCGATGAACCACGGCGGCCGCATCGCCCTGCTCGGCATCTTCCCGGAAGAGGTCGCGATCGACTGGAGCGCTGTCGTCTTTAAGGGACTCTTCATCAAAGGCATCTACGGCCGCGAGATGTTCGAGACCTGGTACAAGATGAGCAGCATGCTGCAAAGCGGCTTGGACATCTCGAAAGTCATTACGCACAGGTTCCCGGCCGAGCAGTTCGAGGAAGGCTTCCGCATCCTGAACGAAGGGAAATCCGGTAAAGTGATTCTCGATTGGACGACGTGAAAATTGTAATCCTCGCGTTACAATTTCCCTTCCCAGGCCCCGTAACCGGGGCTTTTTTCTATCCAAATCGTCTGGTTTTCGCTGCCTTACGAAGCTTTGTACTTGCGGTCCCTATTGATATAAAATAAGTGCTAGATGGTGCTGCCCCGTGTGCTCTACGAAAGGTCCCCCGATGCCTTCTCGCCCTTCGCTCTGGTTCATCCTTCTTCTTTCGTCCTCATCATCGCCGGCCATGACGCTGGATGAGATCTTTCAAAAAGCGACGGTGCAGTCCGAGCTGGTGCAGACCTCTCGCATCGACGTGAATATCAACAGGAGCGAAAGGGATCGCGTCGGCACGCTGAACAAACCGCGCGCGAACCTGAGCGCCGACGGCAGCTACCACGTGACCAAGCCCGACCGCACCAAGTGGGACGACAGCTGGGACGCGGGCGTTCATTCCGAGTTAAGGCAGCCGCTCTACGACGGAGGCGTGACGGAGGCTTCGATCAAGGTCGCCGACGCGAATATCAAGGCTTCCGAATGGGACGTGAAGGATCAGGAGATCAACCTCTACCTGCAGATCGCCGACCTCTTCTATACGATCGTCGGCCAGACCAAGGACCTGCAGAACCTGCAGGAGACCATCGGCCTCTACAACGAACGCATCAAGGACCTGCAGCAGCGCGAGAGGATCGGCCGCTCGCGCACGGCGGAGGTCTTCGCCGCGCAGACCGAGCTGGAGCTCACGAAGACGCAGATCGTGACCGCCCAGAACAATATCCACGCCGCTCAGGAGCAACTCTCCTGGCTGGCCGGCATGGCCCCTCCGCTCGATATCGACGACCAGCTCTCGCTGGAAGCGATTCGTCCGAAGGTCTCCGCCGTACGCGCCACCGACAAGTTCATGCTGCCTTCGGTGGAAGCAGCGAACGCGCGGATCGAAGCCGCGAAGTTCAACATCGACCTCACTCGCAGCGCCCTCAATCCCAAGCTCGACGCGATCGCGGCCCACGACTGGCGTTACCTCGATGCGTCCCAGCAGGGCAGCCACGACCTGAGCATCGGCCTCGGCCTGACCTGGGTGCTCTACGATGCCGGCGAGATCAACGCCGCCGTGAACACCGCCGCTTTCGAGAAAAGCCGTGCCGAGGCCCTAAAACAGCTGGCGAGCCGCAACGGGGACTTGAATTTGAATCTGGCGAAGAAAAGGCTGGAGGACGGCCTGAACGAGATCAAGACCTATCAGAAAGCGCTGGACGTGGTGGAGAAGACCTACGCCTCGCAGAAGAAGGAATATGACAGCGGCCTGATCATCAACCTCGATCTCCTCGTGACGGTCGACCAGAGGCTGCAGGTGAGGAGAAACCTCGACCTGGCGATCAACCGCACGAAACTCGCTTATCTCCAGGCCAAGGTCTATCAGGACGGGATCAGCTTCAAGCATTGACCCGCCGCCCGGCTGGGGCTGACGGGCTCATCTTCTAGAACCGCGGAGCGCGCTCAGTTCACGGGCGTGCTTGAACCGGCGGGAATCAACTGCCACAGCTGGTTATCGAGATTCAGGAAATCCCACTGATGGATCTCGTAATTCTCTTCCAGGCTCTTATCCGCCACATCCAAGACCTTGCCGCTGAGCAGCGAGCGCACCGCATACTTGCCGTCCGCTTTCTTATCAAAAGCGAAACGCTGCACCACATCGTCCTTGGAATCGCCGAGCTCGACCTGGCCGCCGTTATCCTTCGAACGGTTGCGGATCTGGACGAACTTCGGCGTAAAGACGTTCTGGATGCGGAAGCAGTTGTCCGTCCCGATACGCACGATCGTGAAATACTGCGTGCTGAGGCCGTGGCAAGTCGTCTGCCGCAGGACGTCCGTCGTCTTACCCTCCGCGAAATCCCAGCATTTGCCGCTCATGACGTTCTTGAGCAGGTAAGCCTTGCCGGAGATCACGTTCGGGCTAGCCGAAGCGGGCAGATCGGTCTTCCCGCTGTCGGTGCCTGATTGATTCGCGGATTGGTTGGCTGATTGGTTCGCCGAATCGGTCGTATTATTGACGACCGTCTGGCCGTCGCTCGATCCCTTCGTCGGCTGTTCGGTACTCGTCGTGGAGTTCGCCGTCCCCACTTCCGGGGTCGGAACGTCCGACTTGTCGCCATGCTTTGAACTTTTGCAAGCGCCATGAACGAGGACCAGGCTGGCCGCCATAGCGAAGAAAGAATAACCGCGGAATATACCTTTGGCTCTAAGTGTCATGGGTCTACCTCGATGGATTATCCCATTAGCATATCAGAGACTTAAGGTGATGCGGGAGCCCAAATACGCGATCTTTGCTTCCTCGAGGATCTAAGACCTTGAAATCGCGAGCTTTTAGAAAGCGCGCAAACAATGATTATTTGCTTAGGTTCGGGAAGTAATCTTTGTGACCCGTGGTCTGCAGGATATTGGCGAGAAGCTTCTGCGAAAGGGGTTTCTCTTCGGCGCGGATACGAAACAGGCGTTTCAACATGATGAACATACGGTCGACCTCCGAATGAATATCCTTGATCGACTTAATCTTAAAAAATGTCGCCGCCGACGACAATATTGAAAGTTTTTGTACTAGAAATAACTCGTCTTTTTCCCGGTATTTACCGCTTAAACGACCATTCGTTCAGTAAGCCCCGCGGCCGGTGAACATAACGAGCAGCGTCCGGGCGATGAGGGAGAAGTCGAGGACGAGCGACCAGCTTTGCACGTATTCGAGGTCCATGCGCATCCACTCTTCGAAGTTGGTGTTGCTGCGGCCGCTGACCTGCCAGATGCAGGTGCAGCCCTGCTCGACCGAGAGACGTTGGTATTGCCAGGATTCCCACTGGGCGACTTCATCGGGCAGCGCCGGGCGCGGGCCGACCAGGCTCATGTCGCCGCGAAGGACGTTCCAGAGCTGGGGCAGTTCGTCGAGGCTGGTTTTACGGATAAAACGTCCCACGCGCGTGACTCTGGGGTCATTCTTCATCTTGAACGCCGGGCCGTCGATCTCGTTCTGGGCCGCGAGGGTCTTCTTCAGGGAATCCGCGTTCCTCACCATCGAGCGGAATTTATAGAGGCGGAAGAGACGGCCGTCTTTGCCGACGCGACGTTGGGTGAAGAATACGGGGCCGCGGCTGTCGATCTTGATGGCGAGCGCGATCAGGAGATAGACCGGGCTGAGGAGTATCAGGGCGAGGAATACGCAGACGAAGTCGAAGATCCGCTTGCCGAGGCGGCGGGCGGAGAAAGGCGACGCGCTGCTTTTGATGATCCTGCGGATCTCGGTGTTGAAGGGCATCGCGTTCTGCGCGAGATCGCGGAGAGGGGCCTCGGCCGTCCTCGGGTAATTCGGAGGGCTGATGCGTATAGCATCGATGGATGTGGGCTGTTCTTTAGCGATTTTCAGGTCCGTTCGTTCCATACACCACCTCGTGAAGTGACGGGAACATCTCTACCTGAACGTGCTTAATTGAGTTGAAACGCAGTTTCGAAACGACAAATATTTACGCGGGTTAAGGCGAAAAATTGCCTAGGATTGCCGAGTATATTTGTTCAATCGGGGGTATTCACGCGGACTATGGTCGACACGAAGAGGACGCGCTTATCCTTGACCGGATAGGCTTTGGCGGTCTTCAACACGCGATGGAGGCAGGGGTAGATAGCGAGAGGCTTTTGTTTTTGCTCGAGTATATCGATTTTCGCCACTTTCCCGCCCCTATCGAAGTAGAGGCGGACGGAACCTTTCTGCTCGGGAGAGAACTCGCCCCGGCAATCGGTGAGCTGCAGGCGAATCCCGTCGACGGCTTCCTTCACCGCTTTGAGATTGAGGCCGCCTTCGTCGTCCGCGTTGTAGGAGAAGGGATAACTCACGTCCACCGGGGAACCGCCGCGCGGCTTGGGGAACCTCCACGTAAGCGCGAGCCTCTTCAGGCACTCGTCCACGCTCTCGATTCCCAGGGTATCGTCGGCGATGCGCGGCAGGCGCACGACGCCCTGCGGGTCGATGGTGAACCGCAGGCGCACGACGCCTTCATACCCATCGGTGCGCCGCACGTTCCGTTCATAGCATTGCAGGACGGTCGGCACTTGTTTTTTGATCACGCCCTGCACGTCCGCGCTCTTGAGCCCGCCGGTGATCACCTGCACCTGATCCGAGGGCACGTCGCGTCCCCCGTAGCGCGTGGCGCACGAGAGGAGCACGAGGATCAAGGCCGTGATTGCAAAACGCAGCATTCAACTTCCTCAGATTCAGGACCTTGCGGCCGTTACGCGGTTCCGCCCGTCATGCTTCGATTGATAGAGCGCCTCGTCGGCTTTCTCCACCAGCATCGATTTATCGCGCGTGCCTTCGGTCAGATACGAGAGACCGAGGGAGATCGTGACCTTGAGCGTGTGTTCGCCGTGGGCGATCGCCAGCGCTTCGACGTTCTTGCGAATCCGTTCGGCGACTATCATCGCCATGTCGCTGCTCGTCTCCGGCAGGATCACGGCCATCTCCTCACCGCCGTAGCGCGCGACGATATCGGACTTCCGGCACGTGTCGCGGATCGCGGAGGCCACTCGCTTCAGGACGAGGTCGCCCACTTGGTGGCCCCATTGGTCGTTGAACTTCTTGAAGAAGTCGATATCGATCAGGATGAGCGAGAGGTTGCGGAGCTGGCGCTGCGATTGCAGCATTTCCTGGCCCAGCATGTTCTGGAAATAATCGTGGTTATAAAGGCCCGTGAGGCCGTCGGTCGCGGCCTTGAGCGAAAGCTCGAGACGGCCCGCCGCGGCGAGGCAGATGATCTCCAGGGTCTCGATGCGTTCAGCCGTGAAGGTGCCGTTCGCCCTGTTATTCTCGAGATAAAGCAGACCGACGATCTGCGCCTCGGAGCCGATGCCGACGGTGATGGGGATGCAGAGGATGGACCGCACCTGGTTCTTCTGCACATAGGGCTCGCGGCTGAGGCCCGGCAGCAGGTCCTGCGGCTCGGTCGCGTTATCGATCACGAGGCCCTTGCGCGCGCGTTTCACGTAGTTGACGGCCGTGCGCGAGATCGTATGGCTGTGCTCGACGGCCGTGGATTGGAGGATCAAAGCCTTCTCCTGGTCCACGGAGCTCTCGGCCTCGATATAGAACTCGTTGTCCTTGCGCAGGAGGAGCGCTCCCTTCTGCGCGCCCGCGAATTCTATCGCGCTCGAGATGATCTTCTCGAGCATGCGCGAATGGACGTTCTCCTCGGCGATCGCGAGCAAGGCGCGCTTCAGCGTCGTGATGTCGATCGTGGACGAGGACATAGTCGCGAGCGAACCCGTGAGGTGGCGTTCGCCGGAACTGCTCGTGAGCATCTGGGGATAGAGGGCTTCGAGCTGCTGGACTTTCGCGCCCGCGCCCCAACGCTCGTAGTTGTACTTCGCCCGTTTCATATAGGCCCAGGCCGCGGTCTGCCGGCCGTGCCTCAGGTGGAACCGGCCCGCGAGCTCGTTCGCGAGCGCCTCGTCCTGCAGGTATTGTTCGGCCCGCGCGGCGGCGATGGCCTGATCGAACGCGGTCTGCGCCGCATAAGGCTTGCCTTTGAGCGAAAGCCATTCGGCTTTGATCAGGAGGTATTTGTGCTCGAAGTTCATCGGCGCGAGTTTTTTCCACTTCTCGAACTTGGCGAGGATCTTCCTCACGGTCCGCCGCGCCTCGCCCTTCTCCTCGCTGGTGATCGCCGGATAATGGTGCATCAGGGCGAGGGCGTAATAATAGAAGTAGACGACGCCGGAGAGCGTTCCCATGACCACCTTGAAATGCGGCTCGGCCAGGCGTGAAAAACTCACCGCTTCGCCGAATCGTTCGAAGTGGAAGGCCAGCATGGCTTTATAGAAATAGGTGTTGAAGGCGCCGCCGGCATCGGCGTTGCGGGTATAGACCGGCAAGGAATAATCCTCGTCGAAGGTATCGCCCTTCAGGACCCACGGTTCCTTCCTCGGCTCCGCGAAGTTGATCACCATCTGATGGAGGAGCTTGACCTGCTCTTCGTCGTTGCGCTGCTGGAGCTGCTCCATGACGAGCTCGAACTTCATCAGGTCGTGCGTAAGGCCGCGGAGTTCGACGCCGACGAAGAAGCTGCGGTTGCAATAGCCGGTCGCGGCGTGGGCGGCGAACTCGAAATCGCCGACGTCCATGCCCGACTGATGCGCGTTGAGGAGCGGCGTGAGGCTCTGCCGCACGTGATCGCGCCAGGGCCGGATGAAGATGTTGAAGCAGACGAGCGTCGCCGCTTCGATATCGCGCGCGCCGTATTTTTCATAGACCTTGATGCCTATCTCGCCGAGCCTGTAACCTTCCTTCACGTCGCGGACCATCGCCGCCATGATCATGCCGTAGGTGGTATAGGCGAGGGCCGAGGTCGCGGTATTGCCGTGCTTAAGGGATTTCCTCACGAGCAGGCTCGTGATGATAGGCACCTGGCGCGGGAAGAAATAGAAGATCGCCTGCGCCAGCGCATAGAGGAAGTGCATGCGCGCGAGCTCGAGCGGATCCTTCATCTCGGGCAGGCTGAGGAGCTGGTCCTGCGTGTAGCCGCGCAGCTTCCACTTCGTCCAGAGGAGCGAGGCGGCGATGCGCAGCGTGCTGGGATTCTGCGGCAGCGAGATGCCGAGCTCCTTCAGGATGGCCTTGCCGACGCTGATGGCCTCCTGCATATCGTTGCGCGAGGTCGCGGCGTGGACGTGCGTTTCGTAGGCCGGGATCTTGTCGAGCAGGGTCCTGCCGTTGGTGAGCACCTGCTTGATATAGGCCTGCATCGGGACGTAGGCCTTGCTGAGGAAGGCGACTTCCGCCGCTTCGCGATAGAGCGCGAGCGTGGTTTCGTAGTGCTCGTTCCAATCGGCTTCGCGGCTGAGCCTCATGCCGGCGTCGAGGTATTCGAGCGCCGTCTGATAAGCCGCGGCGGCCTTCGCTTTACGGGCGGCCATGACGTTGAGCTCGACGAGCTCCCAGCGATCGCCTTCGCCGCGCAGGAGATCGACGCTGGCATTGAGGTGGTTCGCGATCGTGAAGACGTACGAATCGAGGTTACGGCCCTTGTGCAATTTAAGCAGGATACGGCCCGTGCGATGGCGCACGGCGGCGTGATCGGCCGGCGGAATGAGGTCATAAGCCGCCTGCTGGATACGATCGTGGCTGAAGCGATACTCGGTCGCGACATCGGCTTCACGGCCTTCGAGAGGGATCTCGAGTTCGATCAGGCGGTAGGCGTCGCCGATCGGGACGATCAGGCCCTGCGCGATCGCTTCCTTGAGGTCGCGCGCCGTGTCCATCATGCTCGCGCCGGCGATTGCGGCGAGCGTCGCGAGATCGAATTTGAGGCCTATGCAGGCGGCGAGGCGCACGGCTTCGGCCGCTTTGGGCCGCAGCTTTTGTATGCGTGAGCTCATGAGCTCGACCACGTTATCGGTCATGTTCGCCGCGCGGATCTTCTCGATGGCCCAGTCCCAGCAGCCCTTATCGGGATTGAAATAGATAAGCTGCTGGCTGTAGAGGGACTTGAGGAATTCGTCGGTGAAGAACGGGTTGCCCGCGGTCTTCTCCATGACGAGGTCGGCGAGCGGCCGCACCTTCTCCTGCGTGCTGTGCATCGCGTCGGCGATAAGCTGCCCGACCTCTTTCAGCTCGAGCGGCTCGAGGCGGGTCTGGCCGATCGCGCAGCCCTTGTCCTTCAGCTCTTCGATAAAGAGCAGCAGAGGATGGTGGATGTTCAGCTCGTTGTCGCGATAGGAGCCGACGAACATCACGTGCTTCAGGCGCCGGTCGAGCAGCAGAGCTTCGAGCAGCAGAGCTTCGAGCAGCTGCATCGAGGCGCCGTCGATCCATTGCATGTCGTCGAGATGGAGCACGAGGGGATGCGAACGATCCGTAAACGCGCCGACGAAGTTCCGGAACACCATCTTAAAGCGGTTGTCCGTCTCCGTCGGGCCGAGCTGCTGGTAGGCGGGTTGAGGGCCGATGACGTGCTCCACTTCGGGAATCACCTCGACCATGATCTGCGCGTTCGGTCCGAGCGCCCGGAGCAGCCTCTCCTTCCACTGCGCGAGGACCTGCTCGTTCTCGCCGAGGAGCTGGCGGATGAGTTCGCGGAACGCATCGACGAAGGCGCTGTAGGGAACGCTGCGGCGGAAGGCATCGAACTTACCGCTGATGAAGTGCCCGCCCATGTGCGCGACGGGTTTCTGCAGGTCGCGGATCAGCGAGGTCTTGCCGACGCCGGAGTAGCCCGAGACCAGATAGAATTCGCGGGAGCCTTCGCGGCAGCGGCTGAGGACCTGCGCGAGCGCGGAGAGTTCCTTCTGCCGTCCGTAGAGGGTTTCCGGGATCTGGAAACGATCGGGAATGTCCTGGAGGCCGAGCGGGAATTTCGTTACGGCCTGGCCTTCACGCAGACTCTTCAGGACGTTGCCGAGATCGACCTGCAAGCCCCAGGCGCTCTGGTAGCGGTCCTCCGCATTCTTGCTGAGCAGCTTCAGGACGATATCCGCGAGCATCTCGGGAATATCGGTATTGAAGTGCCGCGGCGAGAGAGGCTTCTTCGCGATATGCGCATGAATCAGCCTCAGGCCGTCGGTCGTCTCGAACGGCAGGCGGCCCGTGAGGATTTCGTAGAGCGTGACGCCGAAGGAATAGAAGTCGCTGCGATAATCCACGAAGCGGTTCATGCGCCCGGTCTGCTCCGGCGACATATAAGGCAGGCTGCCTTCCGTCAGGCCCTGCCCCTGCGAATCCGCTTGCTCACGCACAAGGCAGCTCGAGATCCCGAAGTCGATCAGGAGGACCTCGCCCGTCGCCCTATCATAGAGGACGTTGCTCGGGTTGATATCTTTGTGGATGATGTTCTTGGAATGGATCTCGACCAGCGCGCGCGCGAGCTTCTGCGCGACGTCCAGAGTCTCGATGAGAGCGAGCGGCGCCTCGCGCAGGATGTGGGCGAGCGAGACGCCGCCCCTGTCCTCGAACACGAGCATGGGCGAAGAATGGAAACGCTCGTAGCTCAGGAGCCGGGGCGTGCATTTCAGCGGGAACTGCTCGAGTATGCTGGCCTGGTTTTTGTAGCGGGCGATTTCGCTGCTTTCGAGGAAGTCGTCCTGGAGGATCTTCAGGACGACGGGAATCTGATCGCGCACGCGCAGAGCCTTAAAGACTCGGCTACGCGGGCTTTCAAATATCTTCTCGAGTTGTGCGTACCCCGGTATCTCTTCGTAACCTAAACCGGGGGACAGTTGGGTCGCACCCATAAAGCTGGTCCGCCTATTCTTACCTGCCGGCACTATCGGACGCTCTCGGCCCCGCCTTTAAATATTCTTCGCGACTTACGCTCTGAACGGGCCTTCGAGGATTTGGTGTTTTTACAAAAATATGACGGAATCCCAGCGTCTTTTTAAGGCTTCCCAACGGACTGGACTCTTGCTGCCCTTCCCCGCTTTTGTTAGGCTCCTTAAGGACTTGGCTCAGACTCCACGACGCGCCTTGAGCTTTAGAGGGGAACACGATTTATGCAGGATACCTTGATCGAAATGAGTCGCTCCCCCTTCGCACGCCAAGTCCTGAAACGCATCGGCATCAATCCGCCGCCTCAGCTCATCCGTTCCTTCCGCCCCTGGTCGGACGGTTTGCTGGCGGGTAAACACGTCCTGCTGCAAGCCGAGGAGCCGACGCGCGCGCTGCTCGCCGAGGCTCTTAAAACGCAGAAAGCGACCGTGACCCTGAGCGCACGAGCCGCAGGAGCCGCCGATCTCGAGATTCCCGGCGCCGTCTATCAGGCCACGGTCTTCGACGCTCAGCATCTGCAGCGGCTCGAGGATCTGAAAGAGCTCTACCGCTTCTTCCATCAGCTTAAGGGACGGCTGGGGTTCAACCATCGCGTCGTGATCCTGATCGGTGAAGGCCTGAGCCCCGAAGCGCAGGCCGTGACCACCGCCGTCCTGGGTTTCACCAAGAGCCTGGCGCGCGAGTTCGGGCCGAAGGGCATCAACGTGAACGCTCTGCGTTTGCCGCAGGGGCGCAGCTTGGACGATGCGCACGTGCCCGTGCTCAGCTTCTTCCTCTCGGATTTCTGCGCCTTCGTCACCGGGCAGGTCGTTGAGCTCGACGACGCGCCCGAGGGTTTTGAGATGCCTCGCCTGGCCGGCTCGCTCGCGGGTAA
>JASLCY010000472.1 GCA_030151925.1 Oligoflexus sp. | reverse complement strand
CGTTTCCCTGGCGAGCGGCCAGAGCTGGGATACGATCTTCGACGAGAAGCTCGATCTCGCCTCGGCGGTCGATTTCTTCATCATCCAGGAGATGGCCAAGAACATCGACGGCTACCGCCTGAGCTCGCCCATCTATTCGGCGCCTCACGGCAAAGTCAATTTCGGCCCCGTCTGGGACTTCAATATCGCCTTCGGCAATGCGGATTATAACAACGGTTACGTCGTCGAGGGCTGGCGCGCGGAGGAAGACGGCGTGTGGTTCGGCGCCCTGATGCGCCATCCGCAGTTCTGCGCGGCGCTCAAAGCGAAGTGGTCCGCGGCCCGTGCGAACGGCGATATCTCGAATAATACGATCTTCAACATCATCGACCAGCATGCTGCGGTGATGGCGCCGATCACGGACCAGAACTTCGAGATCTGGCCGAGCCTCGGCATGAAGCTCTGGCCGAACGTCTACTGGCTCGACACCTGGGCTGAGGAGATCGATGCCCTCAAATCCTACGCGAGCCTGCGCGCGGATTGGATGGATCAAGCCATCGACCAGATGTCCTGCGACTAAAGCCTCGCATCTCTCTCAGCGTCCGGTGGTGCGGTCCAATCGATCCGCTTCATCGGGCGTCACGCAGATGATCCTGCCTCCCCGTTGCCGCGTGACCTCCCCTTCTCGACAAGCGACTGCCGGCGAAGAGTCGCCTTCAGGATCGATTTCGTCCGCCGTTCGAGGCGATCTCACGACCGACGAGGGCCTGTCAGCCGAAGGCGTGGTTCCATCGGGACCGCGATCCGCGGCATCGCCGTTAAGGTCGGCGGCGGAGCCGAGGTTGCGGTTCTGGGCGTTCATATGCGAATCGTGGGCGCATCCGGTCCCAAGAGCGATAGCGAGCAGAGCGAGCGAAAGGATTTTCATAAAGACCCCCTGGGAAAAGGTATCCGTAATAGTCCTGAGCCGGCGAAGGGGCCGGCTTCTTTTTCATCTAAGGTCTGAGGGGGCGGGGTTGTAAACCTCGGATGTGAACTGTTCACAGATTAATCTCAGCCATCCCGAGGCCTTAAGTTTTTTTGAAGTCGCGTTGATCACAGCGGGGCACCCGCCGTGAGCGCTTAATTTCCCGATTCTTTGAGATCGGCGGGGCGATAGCAGAGGTCGCGGGCCTTGTGCGAAGGACTGCAGATATGCATGCCCACCGCATCCATGAAAGCCGAGATCATCATGTTGTAGTGCCTGAGGCCGGGGTTGTAGCTCTTCGAGAAACGCTTGAAGTCCAGCTGGTCGATGCGTTTATATAGCTCGAGATGCTCGTGGGCGGTGCGGTGGGTCGCGGTGTAGATGTGGGGCGTGATCGCGGTGCCCACTTCCGGCGCGAAGTCGATGCCTTCGAGATAATCGTAGGCATAAATCATCAGCTCGGCGAATCCCATCATCGACATCGCCGAAGTCGCCTCTATCTCTTCTTTCTGCACGTGCTCGAGAGCCGGTGTCGACATGTCTATGCCGCTGAACTTGATGTCGTCGCCGGGTTTGTGCCCGGCGTTCCGCGCCGCATCCAAGGCGTTGATAGCGAGTTCGTCGCTCGCCGCCCATACGAGTTTTACATCGGGGACATCACGAAGGAGTTTTTCCGCAGCGGAGCGACCGCTCTGCGCCGTCCAATTCGTCGGCGCGACTTCCTTCAATTCGATCTGGGGGAAGTCCTTGAGGGCGTCCTTCATGCCTTCCAGCCTTTGTTTCGTCCCTATCCATTCATCGCCGCTGATCGCGACCAGATGGATTTTGGCCTGGCCCTTGAACGTTTTCATCGCGCAGTTGAACAGGGCTCTTGCGCTGTCGTAACCCTTCTTGTGCTCATCCTGGTGGAAGCTCGCGATCCAATGCTTGTACTTGACTCGCGGTTCAGCGCCTAACCATTCCAAATCTTTCGCATCCAGGGCTTTTTGGATGAAGATCGCGATATGGGCCTGCTCCGCGGCGTCCACGAGGGTCTTCGTCGATTCCCCAAGACCCACGAGTACGATGGCGTCGGGAGATTTAGGCCCCTTCAGGATCTGCGAAACCTTCTCGATGCCCGGATTCAGGTTCTTGGCATCGAGATCGAAATGATCGAATTTGAAGTCCAGGCTTTTAGCCACGGCGTCCATGATGTGAAAAGCCTGTTCACCGTATATGTTCGAGTTGCCGAAAGGCGAAATATAGAGGATGGAAGGATGAGACCGGGCAAGCGGGGCACCGCGTACAGCGCTTTGCGCAGAAACGAGAAAGCCGCACAGGGCCAGACAACAACTCGGAAGAATTTTCACAAACGGGCCTCTCAACAGCTCAATTAGCTGAGCTACGAAATAACTTTACACGATTCGCTGAGAGAGAGAAGAAGAAGAAGATTATCGGCAGAACATGTCGTTCTGCCGAGTATTTTAATCTTTGTTTAGTGGGAAATCGAACGATCGAGTCGCGGCGTGCGCAGACCGTCATCGGTAACTAGGGATTCTCCCCCCTTCGGCGTCTGCGAATCCTCGATGCTTTGTTTCGCGAGCAAGAACTCATGCGCGAGGTCTATCAGCTCGGACTCGTCGGAAGCCTGGAG
>JASLCY010000462.1 GCA_030151925.1 Oligoflexus sp. | reverse complement strand
GTTCTCAAAGCCCGATTCCGTTCCGAGCAGGGTCATGTTGCGAATATAGACCTTCACGAAGAACATCTTCCCGAAGTGGAACTTCTGGCCGATGCCGAGGTTCAGGATAGGGTTGCTGTCGTTCTTCGCAGCCGGACGGCCCGCTACACCATAGGAATCGGTCTCGCTCGCGTTCGCGCCGATCTTGCTATTGTTCTCGTTCGCGGTCTGCGCATCGTTCTTCTCGGGGTCGATATACGTACCGCGCGAGACGTTGCCGTTCTTCAGGGTTTCCGACTTCGGATAGAACTTCGAGTTGGCGATGCCGAGCCCGAGCTCCACGAAGAGATCGAAGTAGCTCGTCGCGCTCTTCATGAAGAGCTGTTTACCGTAAACGGGCGACCAGACGAGGTTCGCCATCAGGATCTGCTGGAGCTCGCGGATCGGCACGTACGCGGGGCCGTATTTGGGGAAGCCGTCGTTGTTCTTGTCCGCGCCTTCGATGAGCCCGGGGCCGCCGCAAGCGCTGCCGACTTCGTTCGTCGGATCGTAGTAGAAGCTTTCGATACACTTCCGCTCGGCTTTATCCGAGTTCTGGCCGACGCTGCCGCTCAAGCTGATGCCGAGGTTCTCGTTCCAGAAATAAGTGGCGCTCGCGCCGAGCAGCATGGTGTTGACGTAGGATTGGTTGAGGATGACGCCGACTTCGGGAAGGCTCAACTCAAAGCGTTCGTTCTTCGGGTAGAGTTTGCTCAGAACGACTTCTCTGCCTTCGGTTGCTTTTTTATACTCGGCCGCATGAAGGGACGGAAGCATAAGAAGCGAAGCGAACAGCAACAAGAAACGCCAAATACGCATGCAGGTGACCCTTTCCTTTGGCCCGGGGCCTGAAGGAAAGGATACCCTTACCTTCAGTTGATCAACGCCTTAAATGCCTGCTCAAGCTCTGTAATGCGTTTCGCGCAGGCAGCCTTGGCAAGCTCAAGCTCTTCTGGACGAGCTTTGGCCGGCAGTTCTTTGTGGACGGAGAAGTAAAATTTAATCTTCGGCTCCGTCCCCGAAGGACGCGCGCTGACCTTTGATCCGTCACTTAACAGAAATTGTAGCACGTTAGAGCTCGGAAGAGGGATAGGGGTACTCTTCTTATTCAAAAGATCTAATTCTTGGCCTTTATCCAAATCCCTCAATTTTTCGACTGTGCTTCCCGCGAGTTGCTTCGGCGGATCCTTGCGGAGATTATCCATGATGGTCGCAATTCGAGCAGCGCCTTCCATGCCCGGGAGCGTGAAAGTCGCGAGGGACTCGAGGTAAGCACCGTGCCTATGGAAGATCTCATCGAGCACGTCGGTCAGGGTCTTGCCCTGGGCCTTGTAGTACGCGACCATTTCCGCCGCGATGCAGCACGCGCTCACCGCGTCCTTGTCGCGAACGAAAGTTCCCGCGAGGAAACCGTAGCTCTCCTCGCCGCCGCAGATGTACTGGCGATAGGGTTTGTTCTTGCCGGTCTCGATATCGTCGATGAGCTGGCAGATCCATTTGAAGCCGGTGAGCGTCTCTTCGCAGGCCGCCCCGTAGTGCTTCGCGATCGCCTCCTGCTGGTCGGTCGTGACCACGGTCTTGATCACGAGCGGCTTCGCCGGCAGGCGTCCCGCGTCCTTCATACCCGAAAGATAGTAGTCGACCAGGAGCGAACCGATCTGGTTGCCGTTGAAGATGCGGTATTCGTTGCCCTCGCGCACCACGATGCCGATGCGGTCCGAATCGGGATCGGTGCCGAGCACCAGATCGGCCTTCAGCTTCTTGCCGAGCTCGATCGCCATCGCCATCGCTTCCGGCTCTTCCGGGTTCGGGTATTTCACGGTCGGGAAATTCGAATCCGGCTCCGCCTGCTCGGGGACCAGCGTCACGTCCTTGAAGCCGAAACGCTTCAGGGCTTCCGGGACGATCTTCCCGCCCGTGCCGTGCAGCGGGGTATAGACGATCTTGAAGCCCTCGCGGCCGATGCCGGGGCGGACCGAAAGCTTCTGCACTTCCGCGAAATAGGCCTCGTCGAGCTCTTTACCGACCTCCTTGATGAGGCCCTTCTCCACGCCTTCCGCGAAAGCCATGAACTTCACGTCTTCGTAGGCTTTGATCGCGCCGTAGCGCTTGATGATCTCCTCGTCGTGCGGGCCCACGATCTGCCCGCCGGTTTCCCAGTAGACTTTATAGCCGTTGTATTGCGGAGGGTTGTGGCTCGCCGTCACGCACACGCCGCCGCGGCACTTATAATAGCGGACCATGAACGAGAGGATAGGCGTCGGACGGAGTTCCTTGGTGATATAGGCCGTGATGCCGTTCGCGGCCATCACGCCCGCCGTCGCTTCCGAGAACTCGCGCGAATAGCGGCGTGAATCATAGGAGATCGCGATCGCCTTGGGTTCTTTGCCGAAGTAGCTGTTGAGGTAATCCGCGAAGGCTTGAGCCGCCTTGCGCACGTTGTAGATATTCATGCGCGCGGTGCCGGCGCCGAGGATCCCGCGCAGTCCGCCCGTGCCGAACTCGAGGTCCCGATAGAACCGTTCCGCCAATTCCTTATCGTTTTTCGTCTCGAGCAATTCGCTGATCTCTTTGCGGGTCGCGGAATCGAAGACCGGCGCCGTTGCCCAGTATTGTGCGAGTTTTTCGATGTTTTGTTGCACGGGGTTACCTCATACAGGTCTAAGCTTTTTCTCGTCCTATACCTGTATAAAGCATTATTCGCAGCGATCAGTCTAGTGTTGGCCATCCTTGAAATTCGCGAAGGTCAGAGTGACCTACTTTGCAGGCCTGCGGATAAGTCAGCAGAAACGCAATCCCAAGACCGTTCAGGCGATAATCCCCGCAAAGCTTCCGACCCGCCACGGGCAGGAACACGTCGAGGCCGACGGTCGGGAGATTGATCAGGACGTTCGGCGTTTTCAGCTCGCTCACCCAAGGCTTCACCCTGTCCGCCGCACCGATGAGAGAGGTCACCAGCGAAGCGTCCGTGTTGTTCGCCGCGTGGATCGCATCCTTGATATCGTGGTAGCGGTAGACCGCAAGATCGGGGCACATCAGGACGTTGCTCTGATAGGAACTGTCCTGGCTCATATCCTCGAAGAAATGGACGCCGGGCGTGACGAAATACCCGCCCGTTCCCGCGCTGTAGCTCTTGCCCCAGACCCAGGTATCGCTCGCCTCGCGTTTGGCCATCGTCTGGTAGCGCAGGAACTTGTCCACCGCTTTCTGCGCATAGAGCGGCCCGAGATGCGGATTCTCCTTCTGATCGGTCGGCGCGATCGTGAGGTTGCGCACGCTGTCGATCATCGCCTTCTTGAAGGCCTCGACCATGCTGTCGTGCACGTAGGCGCGCGAGGTCGAGGTGTTGAGCTGCCCCGCGTTCTTGATCACGCCGTAAAGCGTCTGACGGACCGCTTCTTTCACGTCGCAGTCCTTATCGACGATGACCGCGTTTTTCCCGCCCGATTGCAGGAGCAGCTCACGCGTGAGGTTCGCTCCGTTGTCGCGGCGGATCGCATCGCAGTGTTCGCGCGAGCCCGAATAGATCACCGCCTGGATGCGTTTATCGCCGAGCGCCTTGGCGAAGGTCTGGTAGTTGCCGAAGACGATATTCACGCTGCCCTTCGGCAGATCGAGCTTCTCGGTGATATAGGCGAAGAGTATTCCCGAGAGCACGGCGTGCGACGAAGGCATCAGGACCAGCGGCGATCCCGCGATCAGGGTTCCCGTCAGGCATTGGACGAAGGTCGCGAGCGGAGTGGAGAAGGGGAGGAAAGCCAGGGTCATGCCGTTGGCGAGCAGCTTGAAATCCGCTCCCGGCCACGCGAGCTGCACGGGCCCGAGCAGATGCTGCCTGATCCTGTCCTTCTCAGCGAGGATCGCGTCGAGCTGCTGGATGGAGGCGCGAAAATCGGCCGCCGCTTCCCAGCGCGGTTTGCCGGCTTCGATGCACACGGCGTCGACCACCAGCGTTTCATAATCGGTGATGCGCTGCCTCAGGAGAGCGACCGCGTTGATGCGTTCCTCGAGGCTGAGCGCGGCGAAGGCCTTCTGCGCCTGCTCCGCGCTATCAAGGCTGGACTCGACGATCTTGCGGCTCACGAGCACGCGTCCGATCGCTTCCCCGCGCGAAGGGTTGAACGACCCTTGCAACGCTTCGGCCTTAGGATCGTTGATCCATTCGCCACCTATGAAGTGTCCGGGAAATTCGAGAGGGAACTTGCGAGCGTTCATGGCGGCGGAAAAAGTCTCGATACCCATGGAACCCCCTAAGATGGAGAAAAGACCCGAAAAAAGTCTTACCACTCCATCTTAATAGGTCACTTCTGCCAGCTGCAAGGACTATTTCCCTACGCAGAACTCGTGGAAGACCTTATCGAGGATATCTTCG
>JASLCY010000432.1 GCA_030151925.1 Oligoflexus sp. | reverse complement strand
GATCTCATCACCTGCTACGAAGACCTGAAGAAGCAGGGCCTGTCCGAGAGGAACGCCCGGCGAACGGCCCTGGAAAGCTTCCAATTCAGCCAGGAGGAGATCCAAAGCCTCGAAGTCGTGCATTCCCCTTACTTCTCTCGCTTGATACGAGGAATCCAAAACCAGCGCCTGAGGCGGCTCGTCGAGAACCTGAGCTGCGCCGTGCCGCTGGCTATCGCAACCTATGCAATCACCAAGGAGTTACCGATGTTTCAAGT
This sequence comes from Oligoflexus sp., assembly GCA_030151925.1. Lineage (GTDB taxonomy): Bacteria > Bdellovibrionota_B > Oligoflexia > Oligoflexales > Oligoflexaceae > Oligoflexus. The sequence continues at coordinate 4,323 of JASLCY010000432.1, read as the reverse complement.
CATGTACGAGGGCGGGTTACCGGGGATGGCGGCTATCTTGGTCTTAGGGGCCGTCCTGATCTTCGGGCAGCTGATCAAGGCCATCAAACTCTTCGTCCTGAAGAAGCACGATCGGAAGAATCTCGCTCTGGATACGAACGTAGTGCTGCTGGGGTGCCTGGCGCTCGTCGTGTTCTCGTCGGCCTGGACTCTGCTGTGCCTCTATGCGACGCTGCGGACCGTCACGCCTGAGAGCGCCAACTACCCCTTGCTCTTGGTCGGCGCGAAGGAGTCCATGGTGCCGCTGATTTTCGCCGCGTTTCTCTGCTCGTTTACGATCCTCATCCACTTCATCAACAAGACCATCCTCAAAAGATGGCAAGTCGAATATTGAACCCTATCTGTGTGCGGTGACCCCGATCTTGGGGCACATGGTTTTTAAGGGGCAGGTGCTGCACTTCGGAGCCTTGCCGGTGCAGATATGCTTGCCGAACGGAACGAGCAGCCTGTTCAGGTCGACCCAATGCTTCCGCGGGAGCTTGGCTTCGAGCGCAGCCAGGCTTTGCTCAGGTGTTTTGGTGTGCACGTAACCCCAGCGGTTGCACACGCGGTGAACATGGATATCGACCCCGATGCGGCCTATGCCGCAGGCTATGCCCATGACCAGGTTCGTGCACTTCGGGCCGATGCCGGGAAGGGCCAGCAAAACGTTTTCATCGCAGGGAAGCTCTCCCCCGTAATCGTCCATGGCGATTTTAGCGATCGCTTTGATCTTCACCGCCTTGGTGCGGGCGAAGGTGGAGGGGGCGATGAGTTCCGTCACCTCGTCGACCGAGAGCTTCTTAAAATCCTGGGGATGGCTCGCTCGCGCGAACAGCGTGCGGGCGACGGGTATGGTCGTCTCATCCCTGGTGCGTACGGAAATCATACAGGCCACGATCTGTTGGAAAACCGTATTAAAGCCGTCCTCGGCGAGCTCGAAGAGCGCCGCCTTCTTATGTTCGGCGATCGCCTTCTCGATGAGGCCCAGGGCCTTGTCTATAGGGAAAGGCTGCGAGTGTTTCGTGCTTCTGGGGGTGTCGGATTCTAATTGCATTCTCGCTCCCACAGTGAAAGGTTGTGTTATTACGTAGCAAAGGTCGTTCCAGAAGAGGCCTTAGAAAAATGATTCGTGTTTGGGGGAGCAGGTGCTCAGAGTGAACGTCGTCGGAACCTCAGGAAGCGGGAAGTCGATCTTTGCCAAGGAATTAAAGGCAGTCCTGGGGCACCCGCTCATCGATATCGACGGCCTGCATTGGGGGCCGGACTGGACGCCTGCTTCACCCGCAGTGCTGCGGGAGCGTTTGCGTGAGGCTCTGACGGCCGAACGATGGATCCTGGATGGGAACTACGGCGGCTATACTGATACGAAGTGGGAGAGAGTCACGCATGTGGTTTGGCTGGATTATCCCTACCTGCAGGTGATCTGGCAGATTTTTTGGCGATCGATCGACCGGGCTCTGCGCAAGACGGATCTGTGGGGAACGGGCAACCGCGAGACTTTGAAACAGAGCTTTTTCAGCAAGGATTCCATTATACTCTGGGCCATGCAGACTCATTTCGATAATCGGCGGAAGTATTTATCGAGGATGAAAGCCGACGAATACGCTCATATCGAATTCATTCGGCTGCGCAGCCGCAAGGAGGCGGCCGCTTTCCTCGCTAGGTTGGAAGCGCGCTCAGTAACGAACCATGTTTAATACGGCTTTGCCATCCTTTTGCGGCGTCAGGATATAGAGACGATCGTAATCGCTCTCCTGGATATCGATCTTCTGCTCGTTGCCGAAAGCCTTCACGATCTCCGGAATCGTATTGCCGTGGCCCACGACCAGGGCGTTTTTCGAACTCGTGTCGTCCTTGAGGATCTTAACGATCTTCGCGACGTCGTTCGAGGCTGTCGGCTTGATTTTCAGCGCTGCGGCCAGAGGCGCTGCGGTCTGCTGCGTGCGTTTGTATTCGCTGGTGAAGATGGCGGAGATATCGCTGCCTTGGAGGGCCTGGGCGAGACGGTTCGCGCGGGCTGCGCCGGCCGAGCTTAACTCCGGATCTTTGGAGGAGTCCTTTTTCTCCGCATGCCGGACGATAAAGATGCTTTGAAAGGCGAAGGCCGGTTTTACCGAGAAGAGGCTCGCCAGCAGTAAGGCCGAAGGTATGAGTTTCATAAGGTTCTCCCTGTGAACCCTGAATCTAAACCGTCAGCATTTCCGTTGTCAAAGCATTAGTGAAAGCGCAGTTCTGGGACTTTATCGGGTGACCGCGCCCAGCAGCGAACTCGCCAGGCAATTATACCAGCGGCCGAGGTAATCGCCGGAATTCAGGTCGGTACGAGGTTCTTCACAGGACCCGTGCATAATCCCGGGATGCCGAAAGTCGTGACGTCTTTGAGACCCATAGCGTTGGCGCATGAAACCAAAAGGTTGTTGTGCGGTTGGTTCGGGAGATTCAGATAACGTCCCATCTTGAAATAACCGCCGCAGCCTCCGCCTATCACGAAGGGAATATTCTGGAAGGTATGGGTATTCCCCTGCCCGAGCTCGTTGCCCCAGAGCATCAATGTGTTGTCGAGTACGCTGGAGCCGTCTTGGGCCAAGCTCTCCGAGAGCCTGTCGAAGAGATAGGCGATCTGCTCCGAATGCCAAGCGTTGATCTTGATGAGTTTGTCGCATTCCTCCTTATTGTCGAGGCTGGTGTGCGAGAGCGCATGATGCTCATCGGGGATGCCGAGCCAGGGATAGGTCTGCCAGCTATCGGCATTCGCCCACATGAAGGTCGTGACGTTCGAAAAACCGCAGGTGTGGGCGAGTATCATCAGGTCGGTCTGCAGACGGGCGACATCCGCGAAACGATTCGGATCGTCGGCCCGATAAGGTGTCGGCATCGTCGGAGCCTTGCATTGGTTCGCGCTCGCCGTCAATTGATTCTCGATGCTGCGGATCCCCGTGAGGTGCGCCTCGAGCCTTATCTTGTCATCCGCGCTGAGCCGGTTATTCAGGGACGCGATCTCGCCTTTCAGGAGATCGATCACGCTCTTGCGCTTTCCGATCTGGCGAGCGAGCTCTTCGGTGCTCTTGGAGCCGTCGCCGAAAATGCGCTTGTACATCTCCCAGGGATCCTGGACCGGGCGATTGGGCTTATCGGAGCCCGAATAGGAAATGCAGGTCAGAGGTTCCTGGCCTATGACACGAACGCCGAATTCCAGCGAGGAAAATCGATTGTTCTGGCCTAGGCGTTGCGCGAGCAGTTGATCGAGCGAGATGCGGTCGCCCCAGCCGGCAGGTCCGCCCGAGCCTTCGAAGGGCCCGGGATTGAGCGAACCGCCGGTTAGGAAGGCCGCAGGGCCCTTCATATGCGGTCCTCCCGGCTTGGACGCGTTCACGCCCTTGTCCAGATCGCCGATGTTATTCTCGACCGTCGACAGGTAATCGAGGCCGCGAAGGACGATGAGCTTGGAGTTGTATTTCTCGAGCGGCTTGAGGATGTCCTTCAGGACGAGGCTCGAGTCCACGGCGTTGGAATCGGGGAAGAAAGCGTACGGGATAGTGCCGTTCGCCGAGAAGACGCCGATGAAATGCATCGGCGCCGGCACCTTCGTGTCAGCGCCGAAAGCGGTGGAGGCCTTCCAGATCCCGCTGGTGAGGGCGCCGGTGAAGGCGCTGATGCCGGCCAGGAGCTTGCGGCGATTGAGGGCCGTCCGAGCATCGAGCGGGAGCCGGGATGGATTGCGATCGTTCATAGGCGCTCTCCTCTTTTCACTTGATGGGACGACGGTATTGGAAGACTTCATGGCTGATGACCGCGGCGGGCATCGATTTCAAATCCGTGCCAGCCGCCTCGAAATCGTCCGTCATCTTCTTGAGCGCGCAACTGTCGTTCTGCGCTTCGAAACGCGAGAGGAGGAAGCGGAACCACATCTTCGTCATGCAGTCTTCGACCTCGTGGCTCTTGGCGAGTTTCTGGCCCAGCTCCACGACGCCATTGAATTTCCCATCGAGGCTGCCTGCCGATATGAATTCTCCTGAAGCGTCGACGGGCGAACCGTCATCCATGGAACGGAAACGGCCGATGGCATCGAAATTCTCAAAACCGAAGCCGATCGGATCCATCATCTTGTGGCAGGTCGAGCAGCTTGGATTCGACTCATGCTCCTTGAGGCGTTCGCGGGTGCTCACCCCGGGTTTGACGTCGGGCGGAGCGGGGACGTTGGGCGGAGCTTGGGGCAAAGTCTGGCAAAGCAGGCTTTGGCGGACGAAACGGCCGCGATAGATAGGAGAGCTTTCCGAAGCGCTGGCCTTGACGGCCAGCGCT
>JASLCY010000351.1 GCA_030151925.1 Oligoflexus sp. | reverse complement strand
GGAAAGACTTGATCGGGCTCGTCGCCGGTCGAGAGAGTGAGCTCCGTGGAGTCGTAACTCGCGGCGCCGACGGGCAGCGCGAGGCCTGCAACCGTCATGTAGGAGGCCTTGGGCGTCGAGGTTTCGGGCGCCTTCAGGCTGGTCTGCAAATCGATGGTGTTCCGCGTGGTCTTGCAGCTCACGAGAGCCAGCGCGAGCGCGCAGAGAAACTCAGCCTGGGCCCGCATCTTTTTCCCCGCATTTACTGTCAAAGATCACCATCAGAGATTCCATGGCCGGGTTGCCGATCTCACCCTCGGCGCGGCGGAACCTGAATTTCTCGTCGCCGCTTTCCTGCAGGAGCACGGCGTCGGTGCTGTCGAAGCCGAAGTATTGGATCGACGGTATCTGCGGCCTGAAGATGAAGGCGTCCGAGAGCTCTTCGTTCTTCAGCTTACGGATCGCGTCGTTCACGGCGTTCACATCGGTCACGTCGCTCGCGTAGATCACGCATTCTTCCTGGCGATTCTCGGGATATTTTTGAGTCAGGGCGCCGAGCACCTTTTTCAGGAGGGGCGTTTTATCGGTGGACGTGACGCTGGTCTGTCCGCTCAAGGGAAGTTGCGGCTTCGATTCTTTCTCCGCGCTGCTGGTCGCGGTGCGACAGCTCACGAGCGCCGTGAAGAGCAAGAGAGCCGGAATCATGTCTCGTTCTGGATAACGCATGGGACTTCCTCCAATCCAGGAACGATCTTACCACAGAAAATGTCCGTCGTAGAGGGGCGAAGGATGGTGTTAGGGTGCGTTCCGTGGAGGGCGAAGGCCGTGTTGATGAAGCTTTTTATTCCATTTATCGCCTTGATACTACTGAGGAATATTGGCGAATTCGCGGAGGGCGCGGCGAGCGTTCGCGACGAATTCGATCAGGATCATCGGGAGCTGGTCTGCGGCCGGAGTGATGTCTATAGCCGCAATCTCAAAGACAGCTTTTTATATCTGGCATCGAAGTTTCCGGAGCTTAAAAACCAGGCTATGCCTGATTTTGATCAGGATAAGGACCTCGACTGCGGAGAGGCGGCTTATGCGGTTTATCACGAGAATAATCCGGGCCTGCCGGCCCTCTATCCGAATTGGCGGTTCCTCGAACGAGGGCGCTGACGTCGCCTTTGCTGGCCTGCCCGAGCGCGGTGACATCGACCTAGCGCTGATGCTCGTGCTGGTCGCCGGCGTTCAAGCCTGGCTCTTCCTCGCCGCCGCGCATGGCCTCAGGGCCTGGGCCGAGGGCTATCAGAACATGGAAGTCGCGAGGGACGACCTGGACGGGCAGGAGACCTTTCACGCCTTGGGACAGGAGTGGGCGGCGCCTTTGCCGCGCGTGGACTACGGCGCTTATTATCAGAAGAATCGAGATGCGGAGGCTCTATGTATCGTCGCACGAAAGACTTTATCACCCGCCGATGTCGCGACCTTTCGGTGCGATTGAGCTATTGGAATCTGCCGCCGCTCGCGACCCATATCGCCTGTTTTCTGCTGGGGACCCTGGTGTTCGAACCGAATAGGCAGGGGCTCGTGCCGCATCGGGGCATCCTCGTGCCCTGGTCGGAGCAAAGGCTGAAGGGCGGCCTGCATTTCGCGGCGGATTACAGCCTCGTCTCCTCCCGCAAGAACTGCCTCATGGCCCCGGATACTCTCAAGATCTGGCAGGCCGAAGAAAAGAAGCTCTTCGTGATACTGCCGAAGGATAAGAAGGCGGAGGAGACATTTACCGCTCTGAGTAAGAGTGAAGCCGTCCTCGCCCTCAAGACCAACGAACGTTATCCCCTCTGCGAAAGGGCCTCGGGTGCGATCCTCTATAATTAGCCTTATCTGGCTCCTCTGTTTCGCCACTCTCGCTCGGGGCGAAACGCCGAAAATCTATCTCGAGGCGGGCCAGACGAAGACCATCGATATACCCGAAGGCGCGAGCCTGCAGTTGAGCCAGAGAAAAGTGGTCGATGTCGAAATCGTCGATAAAACGCGGATGCGGCTCGTCGCCTTGCGTTCGGGCCTGGTGCTGATCAAGGCCGTGGCCGGGGATCTCGAGCAGAGTTGGTTCATCGAAGTCCTCGGTCGCGACCAGCAGAACGATTGGCTGCTCCATACCGAATGGCAGACGTTCTTTTGCGTTCATCCCGGCGTCCGCTGCGATAAAGAGAACAAGGTCATCTCGGGGGAGACTTCCGAGCTGGAATGGTTCTATGAGGCGAAGCAGCTTTGCAAGAAAAAGATGCCCTGCACCTGGCAGGTCGAGCTCACCGAGCCGGCCCGGCAGAAATCGGAGCTGCAGCTCGCGCCCTTGCTCGCCACGCTGAAGTTCAGGATGGATAAGGACGGGCAGCTCAGGGTCGAGTCGAGTTGTGACGACAGCGATAAAAAGCTGCTCGAAAAGGCTTTGTCGAACATCCAGGAGACTTATCGCATCACCGCGCAGGTCGAATGCGTGCCCCGCGATCCCGATCTTTGGAAGGTCGACGTCCTCGTGATCTCCGACCGTGAAGGCGAGGGCGACATCTCCAACCCTCTGCGCTGGGAGAAGATCGAAGTCCCGAGCGACAAAGCGCTGCGAGCGGTCGTCGCGGAGCTCGCGCAAAACACGCAGATGCATATCATCGCGCAGCCGGAGATGAGCCTTAGCCTCGGCGGCACGGCCCTGCTCAAAGACGGGCAGGAGATCCAGACGCATGCGGTGCAGCAGAATACCGATGAGATCCTCTGGAAGTCATCGGGCTTCAGGCTCGAGGTCAAACTCGTGGAGTTTCGGGCGGAGCGCGCGCGGCTGCAGATCCATATGAACCTCAGCCAGCCGCAGGCGGGTTTGCAGACCATCGATGCCAGCGAATATGCGAGCGAGGTTTGGCTCGAGCCCGGTTTTCTCCAAAAGGTCGGAAGCATGGACGCCACGCTCAAGGGCTCGGGCGAAAGCCGTATCCCCTGGCTCGGCAGCATCCCTTTGATCGGTTTCCTCTTTCGCTGGGACGAGGAATCGCAGGCGAAGACGCAGCTCGATATCTTCCTCAGAATCCGTCCAGATGCTCGGATTTCAGAGCTTCGAGATAAGGCCGGTTCGTACGGAACGGAATCAGGGAGGCCAGACCCGGAAGGCCGAGGAGCAGAG
>JASLCY010000094.1 GCA_030151925.1 Oligoflexus sp. | reverse complement strand
CGCATCGATGCTGCCGATATCCGCGCGGCCTTGCGGCCCCGAGATGCTCCAGGTCACGGGAGGATTGTCCTGGCCGTCCTTGATCTTGGCGTGCGCCGGCATCTTCTCGCCGCCGGCCTTGATTTCCGGTGAAGGCGTGGTCACGAGCAGGACCGGCTTCTGCTGATCGCCTTTGCCGCCGGTGACCGAACCGTTGTTGTTATCGCCCTTGCCGCCGGTCACGGAACCGTTGTTGTTATCGCCCTTGCCGCCGGTGACCGAACCGTTGTTCTGCGAAGAACCGCCCGTGTTCGTCGTGTCGCCGGGAACGGAGTCGCCGGAACCCATCTTGCCAGGCAGGCTCTCGCCCGTGCCGGCGCTAGCCGTCGTGCTGGGCAGCTCGTCACCGGCGTTCGAAGGCAGACCGTCCGCGCCTTGAGACGTCGAGGTCGTCGTCGCCTTCTTATCGTCGTCTACGTTCTTAAAACTCGCGCGGCAGCCTTCTCCGAGGAGAAGCGCGGCGAGCAGGGAGGAAATCAGGAGTTTATTGTTCATGTCGTTCGACCCTCTAAACCGACTAGGAAAAGCTAGCGCCGAGGCACCGAACGGACTATCGGTGGTAAGTGGCTAAACTTAAATCAAAAAAGGCCGCTCGAGGCGGCCTTCTCCTTGGGCTCTTTGGCAAAAAGCCCGGGATTAATGTTTGTAATACAGACGGAATACCACGCGGCGGTTCAGCTGGCGGCCCTGGTAGTTGCCGTTGTCGGCGATCGGCTTGGTCTCGCCGTAGGACTTCGCTTCGAAGGCGTTCGGATCGAACTTGCCGACGCGGACGAGGTAGTCCTTGATGGTGTTCGCGCGCGCCTGGCCGAGGTTCTGGTTGTACTGCTCGCTGCCGACGGAATCGGTGTGGCCTTCGATGATGACCTTATCGAACGGGTTCTTCTTCAAGTGCTCGGCGAGCTTGCTGAGGATCTCGCGCGTGCCCGGCAATACGCGGCTCGCGGAATCGAACGCGAAGTTCACGCCGCGCAGGACGAAGACCTCGTCGCCGCCCGGGGTCTCGGCAGGGCCTTCCTGCTGAGGCATGAATTTCGGCACTTCCTTCTCTTTAACCGGTGCCGGCTCCGGCTTCTTCTTTTTCTTCTCCTTGGGCTTGATGATCTGCGAGACCGAGCTCGAGTCCTCGAAACCGAAGGCGTAGTTCATGCCCACGTACACGCGCCAGTCGGCCGAGGCCGTACCGTTCTGCGTCTCGGTGCCGACGCCGAGGTGGAGGGCGAGCTGGTCGCTGAGATCGTGTTTGATGCCGGCCAGCGCCTCCGCCGAGGTCACCACGCGCGAGCTCACTGTCTCGGTCTGCTGCGTAGGGTAAGCGGCATAATACTCGAGGATGAACTTCGTATCGATCGAAGTGAAGAGGTAGCTCGCCGCCGCCGAGAGCAGGTACTGGTCCTGCAGCGGGGCGATGGGGAAGTCGGGGATCTTCTCGCCGGGCGAACGCTTGCGGTAGCCGATGTTGAGGCCGAGCGCGAGCTTCTTGATCGTGGTGTCGGCCGCGAGCTCGAAGTTCACGGTCGGGCCCGCGTTCTTGCCCGCGTAAGGGTTGTCCTTGGTGGTGTTGAAGTTCCCCGAGACGATGAAGGCGATGCCCTGCGACGGGTCGTTGCCGGTCAGGCGGAACTTGCTGTTGGCCCGGATCTCGGTCAGGCCCTTCTGCCCGAACTCGCCGCGCGAGCCGCCGAGGTTCACCTTCTGGTCGACGATCTGCGGGAAGCTGATGCCGACGTCCCAGAAGTTGGTGATGCCGTAGCCGACGTTGAAATCCGCGGCGAGGATGGAGTCGCTCGTCGAGCTGCTGCGGGCGGTGAGATCGGTGTCGTAGCGCGGCAGGGTATTCACCGCGTAGTTGGCGAAGAGGCCGAGGTTGAAGACGCCCGGCGCCAGGGTCTCAGAGGAGTGCACGGTCACGAAGTCGAGGCCGTCGGTCGTGGCGTTGAAGTTCTGCAGGTCGCTGCCTATGATGTTGGAGAAGGCGAGCTGGGCATAGCCGGCCGCTACGAGCAGAACCAGGATTTTAGAGGACTTCACGGTCTCTCCTTGGCTTTCTACTAAATAATCCGCTGGGAATTTTTCCGTTATACCCCTTAATTATACTCGAATCCCGAGAACTTAGGGAGATAGGGCACCACCGTCCCTGCTTTTCCTGGGAAAGCAGCTCAAAAAATATGCTTGAGAAAAGCTGTTAAATTCCTCAAAACATGAGAGTAACCCATCGCTTTGGACCTCTCCGCCATTCCATCATCATCCGAGCCATCATGAAAAAAAGCCCGCTCCAGGAAAAGATCATCTGCGTACTCGCGGCCGCCCTCTTCCGAATCTTCTACCTCACGTATCGTTTCCGGTGGCACGGTCTCGAGCGGGAGAAGGCCGCGCGCAGCCTCCACCCCAAAGGGCAGGTGGCGATCGCGATCTGGCACCGCAATTCGATAGGCTGCCTGCTCTCGCACGCCTGGCGAAGGCTCGCCATCCTCGTGAGCCTCTCGTTCGACGGCGAGGTCATCGCTTACGTCGCGAAGAGCTTCGGCATCCACTCCGCGCGCGGCTCGTCCTCGCGCGGCGGCATGGAAGCCTTCAAGCAGCTCCTCACGCTGCATAAGCAAGGCTACGACCTCGGCATCACAGTGGACGGCCCCCGCGGGCCGCTGTACGTGGTGAAGGCGGGCATCATCGCCGCGGCCGCGCGCACGGGCATGCCCGTCCTGCCCTTCACGGCGGTCGCGAGGCACGAGTGGGTGCTGCATAAGGCCTGGGATAAGTTCCGCGTGCCGAAGCCCTTTACGACGATCGATTGCCTGTTCGGCGAAGCGCTGGCGATTCCGCAGGAGGCGCAGAGCTCGCAGTTCGAGGGTTATGCGGAGGAGGTGGGCAAGCGGCTGCTCGCCCTCGAGGACGAGCTCAAAAGCCGTGATAGGTTAAACCCGCGCTGATGCCCCAGTCAGGGCTGTTGTAGACCCAGAAGACGTTCTCGATCAGCCCGAGCTCGAAGCTCACCTGGTCCCACGTGTAGCGGTAGGCGGCGTGAACCTCGTACGAGCCGCGGCTGAGCTGGCCCATGTCCTGGAAGATCGGCTGGTACATGAGGAACTGCACGACCGCCTCGTTATCCTTCAGGAAGCGATAAGCGCCCCCGAAGATGCCGCCCCACTGCTCGCGATAGGTGGAGATCGCGACCTCCTCGTGCGAGTCGAAGTAGGTGAAGGACATCGAGCCGAAGAGGGCGAAATCCTGCCAGGGGATCGCCAGCGAGAGGCGCGTGCCGACGTCGGTCACGCCCGTGAAATAAGGGTTGTCCTTGGCGAACTCGTGCGTGCCGAACAGCGAGATCGTGGTCGGCAGGGGGAAGCTCAGCTCGCGGCCCGCGTCCCAGACGACGCCGGCTTCGAGCTGGCGGCTGAAGACCGTATTCTTCTGCGCGGTGGAATAATTCAAGCCGTAGTCGGGCACGGACAGGCGTATGGTATCGCGTTTCGCTTGGAGGCGACCGTCCTGCGGGAGGCCGAAGAGGTGATGGAAGCCGATCGCCATCCCGTCGGTGCCCGAGCGCGAGAAGGCCCGCTCGCCGAAGGCGCCGTAGACCTCGTAGTACTTGCTCGGCTGGTAATGCACGTTGAGCTGATCGTCGCGGGTCTCGGCGTCGACCACGTAGCGTTTATCGTGGCCCCAGAAATTCGCGTAGCTCACGCCGAGCGCCACGCGGTAGGCGCCGGCCTCGCCGAGCTCGGCCTTCTGCAGGACGGGGCTGCTGCGGAAGAGCTGCGAGAAGGCCTCGGAGCGCATGATGAGGGGTTCCGGCAGATAACGGGCCAGCGGCGCCTCGCCTTCGGCGGCGGACGCAGCGCTACTTACGGATATAAGGGTCCAAAGCAGACCGAGAGCTGAGCGATTTTTCACGGGACCTTCGTTTCTCATCCAACGCCGGCACGAACGTGCCTCGGGAATGCCTGGCAAAGCAAGAGCTTTGATATGGGGGTGTACTTCCATCATACCCGATCGGTAGGCCCGAGGCGAGGGCGGAGGCCCGAGAAGCGGCGAAAGAAAGGGCTTTGCGTTTAATGAAAGCGGATTATAATGATAGGTAATACTTTAGAAACAGGGCAAAAAAGCGACTTAATGCAGCCCGTCTCAAGGAGACATGAATGCGGACTAAACAGGAAATTATAGAAAACTGGCTGCCCCGATACACAGGCACGCAGGTGGAGGAGTTCGGGGAGTACATCCTCCTCACCAACTTCGCGGATTATCTCAGACGATTCTCGACCCGCTTCGGCCAGCCGATCAAAGGCACCGATCGCGCGATGCAGACCTGTTCGAACGGCGATAACCTCACGATGATCAACTTCGGCATCGGCTCGGCGAACGCGGCGACCATCATGGACCTGCTCGGCGCGGTCAAACCCAAGGGCGTACTTTTCCTCGGCAAATGCGGGGGCCTCAAGGAGACTTCGGAGCTCGGGCACTTCATCCTGCCGATGGCGGCGATCCGCGGCGAAGGCACCTCGGACGACTACCTCCCGCACGAGGTTCCCGCGATGCCTTCGTTCAAGCTGCACAAGTTCGTCTCGGACAAGATCATCGAGGCCGGGCTCGACTACAGGACCGGCGTGGTCTACACGATGAACCGCCGCGTATGGGAGCACGACGAGAAGTTCAAGCAGAAGCTCCGCGACTTCCGCGTGATCGGCATCGACATGGAGACCGCGACGATCTTCGCCTGCGGCATCGCCAACGAGATCTCGCGCGGCGCCCTGCTGCTCGTCTCGGACGTGCC
>JASLCY010000336.1 GCA_030151925.1 Oligoflexus sp. | reverse complement strand
GACTGCACGTCGCCGTCATAGTTCTTACAAGCCCACACGATCCCGCCATCCCATTTGAGGACCTGCGCGACCATGTCGTCGATCAGGCGATGCTCGTAGGTCAGGCCGGCCTTTTTAAACGACTCCTTGAACTCGCTGTCGTAGAGGCGTTGGAAGATATCCTTGAAGTGGCCGTCATAGACTTTGAGGATGGTGTTCTTGGTCGAGAGGTAGAGCGGGAAGTTCTTCTGCAACGCATACTGGAAGCAGGAGCGCGCGAAACCTTCGATCGACTCGTCGGTGTTGTACATGGCGAGGCCGATACCGGCCGATTTGAAATCGAAGACTTCCCAGCTCTCGACCTTGCCGCCGTCCTTCGGTTCGAAGACGAGCTTGAGGGTGCCGGCCGTCGGGATATCCACGTCCACCGCCTTGTACTGGTCGCCGTGGGCGTGGCGGCCGACGACGATAGGCTTCTTCCAGTTCGGGATCAGGCGGGGGATGTTGCTGCAGAGGATGGGCTCGCGGAAGACGGTGCCGCCGAGGATGTTACGGATGGTGCCGTTCGGGCTCTTGCACATCTTCTTGAGATTGAATTCTTTGACGCGCTCTTCATCCGGGGTGATGGTCGCGCACTTGATGCCGACATCGTATTTCTGGATGGCATGAGCCGCCTCGACCGTAACCTTGTCTTCGGTCTTGTCGCGGTTTTCGATGCCGAGGTCGAAGTACTTAATATCCGCGTCGAGGAAGGGGAAAATGAGCTTGTCTTTGATCTTCTGCCAGATGATGCGGGTCATCTCATCGCCGTCGAGCTCGACGACGGGATTTTTTACTTTGATCTTCATAGAGAAAGGCTCCTAACAGTATCCAAGGGGATCACTGTAGGGGCTATTTTGAGAGCTTGCAACCATTACTGCCCGGGGGCGCAGGGTTCTTCCGCGTATCCCGCCTCGAGCCTGAGATTGGTCCGCATGACGGACAATCTGTAGGCCGAGCTCAGGGAGTCGAAAAATAGTGAATCGACCGCGCCAGGGTCGAGAAATCGCGCAGCGGGTCGTTGATGTCGATCAAAGCCATGATCTCTGTGCGCTGACCGGGGCGAACGTTGCAGACGATGCCGTGGCTCGAATAGAGGATCTTGAACAGGCCGAGGCCGGCGCCGCCCTTCTTCTCGTCGATAATGCCCTGGCCCTCTTCGCGGCGCAGCACCTTCTTCAGATAAGTCAGGAGGGTTTCCTTGCGCAGGGCTCCGAAAGGGTCGGAGCTCGAGATCGCCAGGATCTGGCCGTCGCAACCGTAGGAGAGCTCGCCGTATTCCTCCGGCTGGAGGATGATCGCGGAATGGTGCTCGATATTCTGGAACCTCTGGATGCCCGCCGCGGCCGGCGCGTCGAAGATCGTGTTCATCAGGAGCTCTTCGGTGATGCCGAAGGCGACGCGCGCGAGGTGCTGCCCGAGGTGGCAAGCCTCGGCGAACTTCTGCACGCGCTGGTTGAGGATCTCGCGGTCCGAAGAAGCGCGTATCGGGGCGCTGTGCAGGGGAGTGTGGGGCGCGAGGTACTGCGCGATGCCGAAGATGTCGCCCGTGCGGATCTTCTGCAAGGTGATGCGCAGTTGGTTGACGGTCCAATTCTCGCGGCCCTTATTCACTACGATATGATCGATCAGCCTCACCTCCTGGCCCTGCAGCTGCTCGCTGTAGTCCTTCATCGGCAGATCGGTGACGAGGATGGCCTGGCCCTTGGGATGGAGCTCGCGGAACTTCGTGAAGAGCTCGAAGTCGGGTGCGTTGGAAATAAGCAGGCCGACGCTCGGACGTTGGGCGAGAACCGACAAGGCCGCGCCGCGATCGGTGACCGATTCGAGCTCATGCCCCTGCGCTATCACTCGCAACGCCTCGATCGTCGGAAGTGGCTTGTACCCACCGCTGTCGGCAAATAATGCAGTCGATTTCATGTTCGTCCTGGTTGGCCTAAGTTCCTGGAACAACTTCCCTGTGTGCCGCTAATTACGAAACGCACAAAGCGGAAAAGAGCTTTTTTTTCCTACGCTAGTGCTTTCACTATAAATCAATCTGCCTAGCGAATCCAGCCAGATTGGAAGAAAGATCAAGGCGATAGTTGACATAAGGGATGCGACGTTCGTAGAATTTTACTAAAGCCAAAAAGCTATTTCTGCTTTTGTTCGTGTCGCTTGTGAACCAAGCTTCAACCTATCATGGAGGTCGGGTTAGGATATGGAAGCACTGCATCATTATTTCGAGGCCGGTAGCTATCCCGTAATGTTCTCTATTCTCGCTGTGCTTGTCATCTCGCTGGCCCTCGTGATCGAAAGATCCTATCGCCTCTGGATGGAGTACGACCTCGTGAATTCGGACGGATTCATGGCCATGGTCCAAAAGATGGTCATGAACAACTCGATCGAGAACGCGATCCGCCTCTGCAAGAAGGCTCGTCCGAAGCTCCTGCCCTTCGTCCTCGCGGAAGGCCTGAAGCGCTCGAACGATTCGACCCAGGAGATCTCCAACGCGGTCGACCAAGCGGTCCTCACCGTGGTCCCTAAAGTCAACAAGACCGTAGCCATGCTCGCGACCACCGCGAACGTCGCCACGCTCCTCGGCCTCCTCGGTACCATCTTCGGCCTGATGCGCTCCTTCGCGGCGGTTGCCAAGGCCACCGGCGCCCAGAAGCAGACCCTCCTCGCGGAAGGTATCTCGGAAGCGCTCAACGCGACCTCGTTCGGCCTTTCGACCGCTCTCTTCTGCCTCTTCTGCTACGGCGTCCTCTCGGCGAAGCAGAAGTCGATCGTCGACGACGTGAACAAGAACGCGGCGAAGCTCGTCGACCTGCTCTATACGCGCAAGATGAAACTCAAAGGCACCAAAAAGGCCTAAGCCTTAGAGGAGTGAAACGTGGGATCGCATAAGAAGAAAAGACAGGCCAGTTCTGTGAGCACGGACGCACCCGAGCTCAACATCATGCCTTTCATCGACATCTTCTCGATGCTGAACACCTTCCTTCTGGTGTCGGCGGCGTTCCTCGGGCTCGGCATCCTCGAAGTGCAGGTTCCCTTTCTCTCGAACAACCCGGAAGTGAAGGACGAGCCCAAGCGTTCGTTCTCGATCCGGGTTGACATCGAAGATGCTCAGGTGAAGGTGACTTCGCAGTGGACGGCCGCACCCGACGATAAGTCCGAGAAGTCCTTCAAGTTCGATAAAGACGATATCGCGAAGTTCCATCAGGAGATGATCGACCTCCGCAAGAAGGTGCCCGAGAACGACAAGGTCACGGTCTACGCCGACAACACCGTGATGTACGAGCAGCTCGTGCAGGTCATCGACAATATCAAGACGCTTAAAGAAAAAGAGCCTAAACTTAACCTGCCGCCCCCCGCGGACGGCAAGCCGGTCAACGACGCCTTCATCTTCGAGAAGGTCGTCATCGGCAGCGTGATTCTCTAAAGGAAAGGAGCGGCCCATGGCTTCAGCAGGCGGCGATTCAAGCGAGTCACTCTCGCTCAACCTTACCCCGATGCTGGATATCTTCAGTATCCTGGTAACCTTCCTTTTGATGAGTTACTCGACCGATCCGAACAACCACGACGTCGACGCGAACCTGGAGCTCCCGGATTCGGTGACCCTCGTGACGATGGACGAGGTCCCGGCGATCATCGTGAATAAAAACGAGATCCTCATCAACAACAAGAAGGTCGTGACGCTCGAGAACGGCAAGGTCCCGCAGGCGGACATCGGCCAAGGCGCGGTCATGCCCGTTTACAAGGCCCTCCTGGAGATCAGCGAGGCCAACAAGAAGGCGATGGAGGAATTCCAGCGCGGACCCGACGACGGCGAGAAAAAAGCCAAGCCCGGCGAAATCACGATAGAGATGGACAAGAAGCATGAGTTCGAGCTGCTCAAGCGCATCATGCTCGCCGGACAACAGGCGGACTTTGTCACGTTCAAGCTCCTCGTGGCTAAAGAGTCGATCTGAAAAGAAGAAAGGGAAACATGAAGGCCCTTCTGCCTCAGTGTCTGTCACACGTTCGTTCTTCCGGCCGGAGTCGCTTCGCAGCACTCCTGGCTTTTGCGTTTCTGAGCCAGCCACTGCTCGCGGAAGAGGCAACTTCAGCGAAAAAGGATGACAAGGCGCTTGAGAAGAAAGTCGAGGAAAAGAGTTCCGAAGCCGAGCGCTTCAAGGACACCGAGATCCGCGTGATCCGTCCTCGCTACTTCAACAAGGCCAAGCGCTTTGAGCTCGGCGCGGCGATGACCGCGATCATGAACGAGAGCTTCATCTACACGTTCATGGCCACCGGCATCGCGACCTTCCACTTCACGGAAGAGCTCGCCCTCGAAGCCTCGCTGTCCTACGGCCTCAACGTGGACCGCGAGGATAAGCGCGTTCTGTTCGACGAATTCGACATCAAGACGCAGATCTTCAGGACGCAATACCTGGCGGAGCTCGCGCTGCAGTACACGCCGATCTACGGCAAGTGGCAGCTGCCCTCGGGCCGCCTCATTTATTTCGATACCTATATCACGGCGGGCCTCGGCCAGACCGGGATCAACTGGAAATACACCGACTTCTGCGAAGCGCCCAAGGCCGACGATCCGAGCGCCGAGGCCCTGCCGAAGAACCAGGTCAAGGGTTATCCCACGTTCATGGTCGGCGCGGGCCAACGCTATTTCGTCAACAAGACCACCGCGTATCGCTTCGAGTTCAAGTTCCACCGCTTCCTCTACAACGAGCTGGACGCGGAATGCAGTCCGATCAAAGCGAAGGCCGACGGCGCCCAGTTCGCAAGCGATGCGCCGCATGACGTCATCACCTTGCTTCTGGGCATCTCACGATTCTTTTAGTTCTTCGAGGGCATATGGCTAGGAATTCGTACAATTTGGGAACAGTCCTCCTGCTGGTGCTGGCGATGCTCGGCAGCCAGGCCGCGTTCGCGAACTACAAGCAGGCGAAGGATCTGTACGCGAAGAAGAACTATCCGAAGGCGGCGGAAGCTTTTTTCGAAGTGATGTCGAAAAGCTCGGACCGCGCCGAGAAGAGGAAATCGGAATGGGGCCTGGCCCAATCCCTCGAGAAGATGGGACTGAGCTACTCGGCCTCCAAGTACTATTCCGTGATCGTGCGCAGGGGGAGGGTGGCCGACAACCCGTTCTTCCGATCGGCGCTCGAGGAGCTCGGGAAGATCAACAGCAAGATCAGCCTCGGCCAGTCCCACATCGTCCAGCTCTTCAAGTCTGAAATCCGCCTCGCCGACGTCCCAGGACCGGCTCGCGGATTTTACTTCTATTACAAGGGCGTCGAGGCTTTCGGCGACAAGAGCCTCGAGACCGCCGACAAATTCTTCGAGATGGTGCCGGCCGGCCCCTATCAGCTCGGCGCGATGTTCCACCAGGGCGTGATCGCGAACCTCCAGGGCCGCCACTCGCGGGCGATCGCGCTCTTCGAGAAGGTCCTCGCGGGCACCCGCGACAAACCCGAGTATCGCGAGCTCCAGGAGCAGTCGCTCATGAACATCGCCCGCGTGAACTACGAGATCAAGCGCTTCACCGAGGCGATCTCCTACTACGGGCAGATCCCGCGCGATTCGGAGAACTGGCTGGACGCGATCTGGGAATCGTCCTGGGCCTTCTTCTTCATGGAGAAGTTCAACAACACCCTGGGCAACATCCATACGATCCACTCGCCCTTCTTCGACAACCGCTTCTATCCGGAGGCCTACATCCTCCAGGCGATCACCTTCCTGCGCATGTGCCGCTACGATCAGGTGAAGGAATCGATGAAGCGCTTCAAGGACCGTTACCAACCCGTGTTCGGCGACGTCCGCGGCATGATGAATCGCTATAAGGGCGATCCCAAGGGCTTCTTCAAGTTCGTCTACGATTACCGGACCGGCCACCTCACCAGCTATAAGAAGGCCGAGGAGATCGTGAAGAAGCTCGCGCAGGTCGACGCCTTCCGCGAAGCGATGGACACCATCCGCTTCACCGACCGCGAGCTGAACGCGCTCAAGTCGAAGGGCGGCGCCTGGAAGGGCAGCGGCCTCATGGAGGATATCCAGAACTTCCTCGAGGCGAAGAAGTCGACCGCGATCCTCGACGCCGGGCAGCGCATCTATAAAGAGGGCGGCACCTACTATACCCAGCTGCTCGAGCTCTCGAACCAGACCAAGCTGATCGTCGCCGAGATGCAGCTCGGCAAGCTCGCCAACCTCCGCGCGCTGATCAACATCGGCGAGGACGATAAGAAGGCCCAGTTCATCGGCGGCCTGCAGAAGCTCAACATCAACCAGACCCTCGAGTACTGGCCGTTCGAAGGCGAGTACTGGGAGGACGAGCTCGGTTTCTACGTCTACAACATGCCGAGCAAGTGCAACGTCCGCAAGGATGCCGGCGGCGGAGAAAAAGAAGGCTCCGAGAAGTAATCGAAATCCGACTAGCGATTCAATAAGGATCACGTATGCGCTTTCTGCTCTCGACATTGCTGCTGCTCCAGCTCGCGCTGGTTCCTGCGTTCCATAGCGCGTACGCCCAGGAGCAAAAACGCGCGGTCTTCAAGGTTGAGGAACGCAAACGCGTGAAGAGCGATGCCAGCTCCAAGAAGCCGCCGCAGCTGCACCATTCGGCCGCCTTCGCCACGCAGGTGGAGAAGAAGCTGATCGTCGGCATCGACAAGACCACCGCCTATCTCGAGAAGACCGCGAAGAGCCTGCCGCCCAAGTCGCCCCAAAGGCTGCAGATCCTCGAACGCGTCCTGAACCTGCAGATGGAGCAGGCGACCTACGTGCGTTCGGAAGAAGAGCGCAACTACGACAAAGTCTGGAAGGCCTGGCAGGCGGGCGGCAAAAAAGGGGCCGAGCCTCGCCTGAACACCTCGAAATCGATGGGCCACTGGAAGAAGGTGATCAGCCAGTCGTCGCAGATCCTCACCGAATACCCGCGCAGCGAGAACGCCGACCAGATCACCTACAACAAGGCGGTGGCCCTGCAGTACCTCGGCAAGGAGAAGGACGCGGCGCGCATCTTCACGCAGCTCATCCAGCAATACCCGAACTCGGCCATCGCGGGCGACGCCTACGCGTCCCTCGGCGATTACTATTTCGACCGCAACGACTTCGCGAACTCGAAGACCAACTTCGTCAAGGCCCTGAAATACAAGCGTTCGAAGCGCTACCTCTGGTCGATGTTCAAGCTCGGCTGGTGCGCCTACAACCTCCAGGACTTCAAGGGCTCGCTCGCCTACTGGAAGCAGCTCGTCGCCCTGGCGAAGGGCTCGAACGGCCAGGACGCGAACCTTCGTGAGGAAGCGCTGCGCGACATGGTCTACTCGTTCGCCGAGCTCAAGATGATCGACGAGGCGATCGCCTACTACCGCGCCAACGGCGGGACGCAGTTCATCGGCCCGTTCCTGACCCTGCTCGCCCAGATCCTCGCCGACCAGGGCGCCTACGCCCAGGCCATCTCGGTCCTGAAGCGCTATCAGGGCCTCGTGCCGAACGACCCGGGCGCGGCGGACGCCCAGAAGGAGATCATCTCGCTCTACGCGGCCGTCGGCACCATGCCTAAGGTCTGGGTGGAGCTCGAGCGTTACGCGCTCCAGTACGGCCCGAACTCGGCCTGGGCGAAGGCGAACGACAAGAACCTCGTGCTCGAGACGCAAAGCGACATCAAGGACCAGATGCTCTACTACGCGACCTTCACCCACCAGAACGCGATCAAGGACGACAATCGCGAGGGCAACCTCGAGGCGCGCAAGGGCTACCTCCTCTTCCTGAAGTATTACCCGAAGGCCCGCGAAGTCACCGCGGTGAAGTACTACCTCGCGGATATCGAATACTACCTCAAGGACTACAAGGCTTCCGGCCGCTACGATCTCGAGATCGCCAGCCTCGGCAAGGCCAACGCGGTCAAGTACGTGAAGAAGGACGACAAGGGCGAGAACATCCACAAGGAAGTGTCCATCAACATGGTGGGCGCGTTCGTGAAGGACTTCGAGCCCGAGTTCAAGGTCCTCAAGAAGGAGAAGCCCGACTTCACGAAGCCGAAGCCCATCTCGGTGCGCGCCCGCAACTACGTGAAGGCGTGCTCGATGTACGTGCAGTGGTATCCGGAAGATAAGGAACGCGTGAAGTCCTGCGACATCGGCGTGACCGACGTCTACTACCACTCGGGGCAGAAGGACAACGCGATCAAGTACCTCAAGAACGTAGCGGTGAAATACTCGAAGGAGAAGGAAGGCCAGAACGCGGTCGACTCCCTCGTGCCTATCGTCAAGAACGACAGGACGCAGCTCCTCGCGGTGGCGAACTTCCTCTTGAAAGTGCCCGAGTATCGGAACGGCAAGGTCGGCCAGGACCTGCGCAACATCCAGCGCGGCGCGGAGAAGGAAGACATCTCGAAGGAAGGCGACACCTTCAAGCGCGCGCAGCGTTATGAAGCCCAGGCGCGTAAATACCCGACCGACCCCGATGTCGATAAACTCTGGTACAACGCCGCCGTCGACTACCTCAAGGCGGGAGCCGTGCCCCAGGCGATCACGGCTTATCTCGTGATCGTGACGAAGTTCCCCGACAAGCCCCAGGCGAAGGACTCGCTCCTCCAGGTCGGCCAGATCTACGAGAAGCAGCTCGAATACGACAAGGCCTCGGAATACTACGTGCAGTTCGCGAAGCGCTATCCGAAGGAGAAGGAGTCCGCTCCGGCCCTCGCCAGCGCATGCGAGCTGCAGATCGCGCTGAACACCGCGAAAGCGCTCTCGACCTGCAACGTGCTCGCGGAGAAGGATCCTTCGAGCGCGCAGGCCTTCACCGAGGAGCTGATCGAAGGCGCCGAACGCGCGAAACGCACCGAGCAGCTCGTCACGATCATCAAGACCCAATACCTGAACCGCTTCAAGCTGAGCCCGAACCAGCAGATCGTAGCGTTCTACCGCATCTATCGCTCAGGCTCGGGCGAAGCGGCCCAGGCCGCGGCGCAGATCAAGCAGGTCTTCGCCCAGAATCCCTCGGCCGTCTCGGGCGAGGCCCTCCGCTACGTCGGCGAGCTCACTTACAAGGAAGTGGAAGGCGCCTTGCCGCGCTTCATGAAGATCACGCTGGTCGGCGGCACGGTCAACGACCTCGCGAAGTCGATCGAGCAGAAGGCGGTCGGCCTCCAGCAGGTCGAGCAGCAGCTCGGCCGCGTGGCGAACACCAAGGACTCCTACTGGGGCGTCGCGGCCCTCTATCAGCTCGGCCTCGCGAACGAGAACTTCGCGGACGCTCTGTCGAACCCGCCCGCGATCCAGGGAGCGAGCAAGGAAGATGTGCTGAAGGAGCTCGCGCCGCAGATCGCCGAACGCAAAAAAGTTGCTATGAACTGGTATGTCACCGCTCAGAAGACTGTAACGGAATTCAAAGTCTACAACGACTGGTCGATCCGCGTCCTCGGCGGCATCAGCCGCCTCTCGGGCAAGAAGTTGCAGTTTGACGACTACGTAGTCACGCCGGACTTCCTCGGTTCGGAATTGGCAGGTAACGTCACCTCCGGCCTCAAGGGAGATCGTCAATGAAAAGACTTTGGCAAGTCGGTCTGCTCGCGGCCGCTGTCACCCTCACGTCGTGCGCGACGACGGAAGGCGGCAAGAAGAAGAAAGAGGGCAAGGAATCGGCGTCCTCGAAAGACGACGATGACGACGATAGCGGCAAGAAGGGCGGCCGGGACGACGAGAGCTATTCCTCGTCCGGCAGCGGGACCTTCGTCTATAGTTTGAGCAATAACGGCCTGACGCCCTATACGGTGAACTCGGCCAAGGCGAAGAACAACGCCGACGATCTCGAAGGCAAACTCAAGAATCCGACCGGCAAGGACCGTAAGGACCTCGTCGCCCTGATGGCCGCGAAGCGCCTCGCCGGCGAAGGCGTCGTCCCGGTCTTCAATATCGCGAAACGCCTCATGATCGTCGAGATGAAGGAAGACATCAAACGCGAGATGCCCGAAGTCGCGATGCTCGAGCTCGCCCTGGCTTCGATCCAATCGAAGCAGATCCCCATGGCCGAGCACTGGATCGGCAAGCTCCTGCGCAGCAAGAACCCCAAGACGAAGGCCGCGGCCTACACGGCCGAAGGCATGATAGCCCTGCTCGATAACCGCCTGCCCGAAGCCGTCGCCTTCTGGAACGACGCTTTGAAGGCGAAGAGCGATTACGAGCCCGCGCGGCTCAACATCGGCTTCACCGCTTTGAAGTACGGCGATTACAAAACGGCCAAGGCGATGTTCGAAGGCGTGAACCGCGATTGGTTCGTGATGACGGGACAGATGCAGGCCGAGCGCCTCGCGGACAACTCGAACGAGGCGGCGAGCCTCTGCAAGACCATCCTCGAGAAGAAGCCCAATTACAAGCCCGCGCTCTTCAGCTGCGCCCTGAACGAATACCAGGGCCTCGGCAACCTCGCCAAGGCCCGGACCGACCTCGAGCATATCGGCAAGCTGAGCGGCGGCCCTTCGACGATCGACGAGAAATCGTTCCTCGTTTTGGGTAAAATCGAAAAAGACCTCCAAATGCAGCAGCAAAAAGAAAGCGCTGCGAAGGCGGAGGCGGCTCGCGCGGCGGCGAAGGCGAAAGCCGATGCGGCCGGAGCGGCGAAGGGCGGAGCGCCGGCTAAGCCCGCGGAAGGCGGCGCGCAGGCGCCGGCCGGCGGCGGGGCTCCGGCGGACAAAGGCGGCGACGCTCCGCCGCCGCCCGCAAAATAACTGAGGAACCGACCGCAAAGGCCCACGCAAAATGTGGGCCTTTCTAATTTTTGCCAAGAAAGCTTCCCATTTGCCACCTAACACGCAATAATAGTTGTATTAGTGTTTTTATTTCGATCTTGATGACAGAGGAACGTGAATGAACCTCGAGATTCACTATTCGCCTCCAGGTCAGTCGCGACAGGTGGTGCCCGTCCGTGACCGGCTGATGATCGGTTCCTTGTTATCGAATGAAGTCGTGATCCGCGCGCCCGGCGTGGAGCCCATTCACGCGATGATAGAAGTCCTGGAAAACGGCGTCCACATTCTCACCGATCTCGGCTCGCAGTCCGGCGTGCTCCTGAACGGCAAGAAGGTCGACGTCGAGTCCCCTATAGAGATCGGCGACAAGATAACGATCGGCAACGTTCAAGTCGAAGTCCATGTGGTGCAGGCGGCTCCCGCCCTCGCTCCACGCCTGGAGGATCGGGCCCAAGCCGGCGACACCAAGAATCTGTCTGTGAAGAAGACGGTAGTCGCGGGCGCCAACGTCCGGAATGCAGCTGCGGCGAGACACGATGACGATGAAGATTCGGAGCATGCAGACGACATGAGTGATGATCCAAGGTCAACGGTACTGGCTGATCCGGGCGGGCACGACAGGGGATCGGACGGCGAAGACGCCGTCGAGCCCCTCTTCAACCCGCGTAACGCCAAGCCGAGCGGTAACGTGCTCGAAGTGGTGGCCTACTGGGAAGACACGATTCTCGACGTGGACATGTTCCACCCCAAGATCAAGAACTTCGAGAAAGTCACGATCGGTACGCCGGGCAAGGCGCACTTCATCGCCGGCGGCACGGGCGACATCAAGCGCTATAAGCTCGCTTCGGTGCAGAAGGACGGCTACACCGTCCACCTCTCCTCGGACATGAGCGCGCGCATCCGCAAGGGCGGCCGCGTGATCGAGGAGAAGGGCGACGCCACGATCGATATGAGCAAGAACGATATCGCTCATATCACGCACGGGGCCGTGAAATACTTCCTCATGTTCATCAAGCCTCCGGTCCTCGACCTGCCGCGCAAGAGCGCCCGCGACCCGTTCTTCGTCATGCTGATGACGCTCGCGGCCCTCGTCTACCTCGCGGTCATCCCCGCTATTTACCTGTCGAAGAATCCGAAGAAGGACGACAAGGACGATATCTGGTCCATCGTGAACCAACCGGAGACCAAAGAAGTCCCTAAGCCGCCCGAGAAGCCGAAGGTCGAAGTGGCGAAAGTGGAGAAGGAGCCGCCCAAGAAGGTCGAGCCTCCCAAGCCGCCCCCGAAGCCGCCGGTTCCTGTGAAGCCTGAAGAGAAGGCGAAGCCGGTCGAGCAGGTGAAGCAGCCGCTCCCGACGCCTCAGCCGGTGAAGGAGCTCGCGCAGAAGCCGACTCCGCAGGTCGCGCCGCCCAAGGCGCCGACGCCCGAGAAGAAAGAGACGGCGAAGGCCGCTGGCATGGCGAAGGCTCCCGACAAAGCCGATATGAAGAACCCGGGTAAGGTCGATCCGAATAAAGCGCAAGGCCTCAGCGGCGGTCCGCTGGGCGGCGGTAAACGCAACGACGCGGCCGGCGGTGAGCGGAAGGGTAATACCAAGACCGATCTCGCGGGTGTGGAAGGCGGCGCGCCGAACAAAGCTTCGGGCGTGAACCTCAGTCAGCTCGGTCTCGGCGTCGGCAAGATCCTCGACAGCAAAGCGGCTGGCGCGATCAAGACCGACTTCAAGAGCGCGGCTGGCGGTGCGGGCGGTGGTTCAGGCTCAGCGGCCAAGACCACGGGCCTCGGCGGTCCAGGTGCGGGTAAAACCCTCGGTATGGCCGGTACGGGCCAGGCCGGTAACAACTTCGGTGGTTTCGGTGGCACGGGTTCGGGCGCTGGTGGCGCCGGCGGCCTCGGCGGCGCCGGTCTCGGCTCGGGCTTCGGTAAGGGTGACGGCAAGGGAGCGGGCAACGGCCGCGCGTCTGTCGAAGTGCCTCCCGGCGACCCGGTCGTCAGCGGTGGTTTGACGAACCAGGAAGTGCAGGCGGTGATCCGCGCGAACCTCAACCAGATCCGCCACTGCTACGAAACGCTCCTCCAGCGTTCGCCTAGCGCCAGCGGTAAGGTTAAAGTGAACTTTACGATCGACGCGACGGGCCGTGTATCGGCTGCGACGATCAACTCGGATACGATCGGTGATGCGACGATGTCGGGCTGTGTGACGGGTAAGATCGTCCGTTGGAAGTTCCCAACGCCACGCGGCGGCCAGAACGTCAACGTCACTTATCCCTTCGTCTTCAACCCTATGTAATTTTGTCTCGAATCCGCGCAAGCACGTCTCACAAGGACGTGCTTTTTTGCGTTTAGGGCGGGTATAAAACTGAAATGTTTTCTCGTTAGGACACTTCGAAAAAAAAGATAAAGCACCGTTTCTTATATATAATTTAGAAGTGACGCGGCTAATTATCGACTTTAATTGCAATTTGTGGGTTCGCAAGGAGACAGTTTTGGGGTAGAGTGTTCCTACTCGAATGTTCTTTTGTCACCCCTAGGGTGTCACAGCTACCGAGTACTCTGAGTACCCCTCGTCTCTTTGAGATGGGAGTTAGGACTGGTTGTCTTAATTTCTGGCGATGGCGCCTGAAGCATCAGACAACACGCTCTCGCAACCTACGATAAGGAAGTGGTCACGATGAAGACGATCAAAGCGCTTGCCATCTTCGCAAGCACCGCAGCCGCTTTCAGCTGCGCTCACCGCCTCCCGGCTCCTCCGGGCACGGACAATCGCCAAGTTCTCGAGTATCAAGTTCAAGAAGGCGAGTCTCTCCTAACTCTCGGACAGCAATACGCGGTCGCCCCCCTCAGCATCCAACGCTTGAATCATCTTGGCTCTGACGAAGAGCTTAAACCCGGACAACTGATTTATATCCCCGTTGGTGAGGAGGCTCTCGAGTCTACTGACTTGCGCGGACGAGGTAAGCTGGTCGATAAACCAGCGGGCTTGTCTAAAGATGATGACGCCAGACGTGATGTTGATGCGCCTTCCACGGGCCGGCGCGCGGAGCTCTATAGCCAGTATCGGCAGATCGAATGGCCGCTCGAGAACGGTCTCGTGCGTTCGCACTTCGGGCCGCGTTCGGGCCGTCGCCACGCGGGCCTCGATATCTTCCCTAAGACCAGCAAGGAAATCCTGGCCGCTGAAGGCGGAACCGTCGAGTTCGTCGGTCGCAAGCACGGATACGGCAATACCGTGGTGATCAACCACAAGACCTTCAAGACCCTCTACGCGCATTGCTCGAAGATCTATGTGCACAAGGGCGAAGCGGTCGACGTCGGCGAGAAGATCGCGCATGTCGGCGCAACCGGCAACGCGCACGGCGCTCACCTCCACTTCGAATACCAGGGTCTCGACAACCTGGCGATGGATCCGCTGCCGCACCTCAGCCGCGACTACGCTCACTGAGCGTCGACCGGGCTCCCAAGTCCTCTCCTAAAAACGCAAGCCGGCTTCCCTCGCGGGAGCCGGCTTTTTTAGTTCTTGCTGTGCCGAGGGAGCTTCACTTCGTCTTGCGGGCTTCCTGGATCTTCGCGGCGATCGAATCGCCCTTATCCACCATATAGATGTTGCCGCGACTGGCTTTTTCCTTCTCGTCCTTCAGCGCCTGCAGGCTGGTCTTCACGCCTTTGACGAAGGGCTCGAAGATCAGCGGGTCGAAGTCGTCCGGCGCGGATCTCTCCAGGAGCTCGAGGGCCTTCTCGGCCGGCAGCGCGGGTTTGTACACGCGTTTCATGAGCAGGGCGGAGTAGGCGTCCGCGATCGCGACGATGCGCGCGTAGGGATGGATGCCGTTATCGGGATCGTCCTCGAAACGGCCTTTTTTACCGTAAGGATAACCCTTGCCGGTGAAACGCTCGTGATGCTCGATCGCGACCTGCGCGACCAGCGGATCGATCGGGGCGCCGGTGCTGATCGCCAGGCTCAGCTCGCGGAAGCCGTGATGCACGTGGGTCTTCATGATCTCGAATTCCTCCGGCGTGAACGCGCCGGGTTTGTTCAGGACGGAGTTGGGGATGCAGGACTTGCCGGCGTCGTGGTAGAGGCCGCTCTGCGCGAGGATCTCCGCCTCCTTCTGCGAGAACTTCGAACCGAAGAAGCGTCGAGCCATCACCGTGGCGAACATGGCGACCGACGCGCTGTGGTCGTAGAGCGTGGGATCGATGGTGATCATGCGGCTGAGAGTGGCCATCGCGCTCTCGGAATCCATCAGGTTCTGCACCATGAAGGACGCCGCGGTCTTCACGCGTTCGGCCACCTGCTTGTCGATGCCGCCGCGCAAGACCATCTGGCTCGCGGCGCTGAGGTCGCCGAAGACCTCGAGGGTCTTGCGGTCGAGCGAGGGCTCCTGCTCGAGCATCGTGTTGATCTTCTTCTGCCGGACGTAGGCGAGGGTGTGCTCGAACTTCGGGAAGTCCTTCCTGGCGATGAAGACGTCGACGCCCGCATCCTCTTTGAGCGAAGCCATCCACACGTGCTGGAGGAGCTCCTCCGAAAGCTCGGACGGCTTGATGTATTGCAGCAATTCGTTATCGACCCGCAGATAGATGCTGAAATCGATCGTCTTCACCTCCCAGAGGTAGGCGAAGAGCTCCAGACTGATCGGTCTATAGGCAGAGAGCGTGTCGGCTTCGATCGGTATGATCTTGCAGCGACTGCGGGTCGACTCTTTGATGATGAATTTTCGTGACATGGCGGTCCTCTCGAGCTCGACGCCGGACGAGGTGAAATCAACGACTTACACCCCTATTGGGCCTATCGGCCGCCGGGGGAAGTTCTTTACGGAAGTTTTGGCCCGTCTCTATTTTACCAAAACTCCTCGGTTTCTGGGGGATAGTCCCGATTTTTGATGCCCTTACTGACGCTCCATCCAGCCGATCTTGCGGCCTTGAAGTTGTTGCTGACGAGGGACCCGGTTGGGGTTAAGCTCGTCTCACGGTGTCCCTACCTGAGGAGTTAGACATGGATAGCAAGGCCTTTCATGAGGTTGCGCACAAGGTTCCGACTTTGACGAGCGAGGGTCTGGCGAAT
>JASLCY010000092.1 GCA_030151925.1 Oligoflexus sp. | reverse complement strand
ATTCCGTTGAAAGCGACCACCATCGCCTTGAAATTCTTTATTTCCGCCTGGACTTCCTGTTTGCCCTTCTCCGTGAGGCTATAGACCTTCTTGTTTTTCGCGCCGCCGGCCTCCTGCCACTCCGCGGTTACGAGCCCGGCCTGCTCGAATTTGTGCAGGATCGGATAAAGCGCCCCGAACGAGATCGTGAAGAGCCCTCTGCTCCTTTCTTGGATAGTCGAGGAGATCTCGTAGCCGTGGCGAGGGCCTTGCGACAAAGCCATCAAAACCAAGAACGATGAGCGGGATTTCAAAATATCAGCCATGATCCCTTCCTATGACAGGTTCTGATATATCGTAACATGATATATCGAACTGGGATAGTATCGGCAGGTTATTGGAAAACTTTAGATCTATTGAATTTATTGGGATAATTACCGTTTTGTGGTCGCGCACAGCGAATTCCCGGACTTTCTCCAGGCTCCGTGTCCCCCTTCATCAGCTCCGCCACAAGGGGCGAAAAAGAGGTTTCATCTCCAAACGCATCCATCTATAATTCCTGATATATCTCGGGAATTTAAATATGCGGAAGATCACGCTCGCACTCATAGGTTCGGGGCTTGTCGCCCTTCTCGGCTACTTCGTGGCCAAGGACCGCCTGCCGCTCATCGGCCAATCTTCGAATGCAAGCGTCTTATCCTACGCTCTTGCTATCGACGAGAAGCTTACGCACGAGCGCTCTTCGCAAGAATACCGCTACGGTTATCAAGTTCGGCTCTCCTATCTTTCCCAGTTCGATGTCCTGGTGCAAATCCAGTCCCAGGCCGAGGCGAATGCGACCGAAGCGCTCGCGACCTTCGACCAAGGCGGGATCCTGCAGTCTTATCGAATGCTGAACGGGAACAGTCGCCCTGAAGCCCGATACGTCCTGCGTTTGTTGCTGGAAAATCTGCAATTTCCCTCGTCCCCGCGTGCGGGTCTGATTCGAACCGAAAAAGGCTTGAACGGCGACTTTACGGCTTCATACCAGTCATCTTCTCCGACGACATGGCAAAAGACCAAGGCCCAGATCCCAGTGGATAGTCCTCTCGCCCTTCAATCGAACGGCGCATTCACCTACGTCTTCGGTAAAAACAACAGGATCACCACGATCAGCGGCCGGCAGACGACGGCCCTCAAGCATGATGGACGGGATATCCAAAGCGGAACCTATGCGTTCGATCTCGCCCCGCTCAATCAGGAGCTGCGTTTTCCAAACCACGTTCCCCAGGATTTCGAAGGCAAGCTGCCCCTTGGTTTGGAGACGGCCGACAGAACCCGTATCGAAAAGCCTTCCATGTCCCTGGACGATTTCCTCGCCGAGAAAAGCCTCAGCGACCAGAAAACGCAAACGGATGACCTTACCAATCTCGAGAATCTCCTGCGTTACGATCCGGCCGATGGCAAAAGATTCGTCGAAGCCGCCTTGAAGCAGGCAGGAGATGATCTGCGCTTTCATCTCCTGGCCCTCGCATTAGCCCGTTCGGAAGCAAACCAGGACGATTTTGCGTCTCTTCTGGTTAACGCAAGAGATAAGTCGCAGCTACGAACGCTCGCCCTCTATCTGAACGATGCGGCCGCGCCGACTCCCGCTATGCTGGACGCAGCCTGGAAACTCGCGGACTCGACCGATGAATCGATCAAGACCAGGTCCTCCCTTGCGCTTGGATCCATGTCGGAGAAAATGACCCTGGTGGATCAGAAGGTCAAGATCCTGGAAGGCCTTCAGCATCATTTTGAGAGCGCAAATGATGCCTTCGAAAAATCGGTCTGGATCGCGTCGATGGGCAACTCCGGCGACCCTGTCCTCTTCCCGACGATCAGACAAGCCGTGGCTTCGGATGACAAAGGCATAAGCAGCGCGGCAGTGAACGCCCTTCGCCTTTATCCTCGTGACGATATCTTTCCTATCCTGCGGGATTATCTCACGGATGCGCACGCGAGCGACGCGACGGTCGCTCTCAAGGTCCTCAGAGAGCTTCCGTTGACGGAAGATCAGTTAAGCCAATTGAAGTCCCAGAAACAAGCCCTTCATGACAAAACCGTAATTTCCCATCTCGATGACGTGATTCAAACCAAGGAGAAAAAATGAAATCCATAACGTTGCTGGCCTTGATGGCTCTCCTTTCGTCGTGCAAGCATACTCATCATCATTCGGATGACTCTGGCGTTGCCCTGCCGAAGTTCGATCTTGCCAATGCGCCGAAGGCTCAGCCTTTCGCCATCACATCCGATGGGACCTGGCGCCTCTTTTGTTTTGATGCGTCTCACCAGCCCTCGTCCGATCAGGTCTTTCCCAACCTCCTGAAAGACGCCTCGACCAACTACGATAATCTCCAGTCGGATTCCTACAGCGTCTATCTCATGAAGAAAGGCGATGCGTTCCTGATCGCAACGGCTTTCAATCAGGGGTCCTGCGCTAACGAAGCGAAGACGGACGACATCTTCCAATTCGATCTCATCATGGCCGCCCAGTGCGAAAAAGGTTCTTCCGGGTTCAGCTCGTGCACATCATCTTATACGGGATTAAGGCCGCACAACGAGGCGGTGGCCAAAGGTCTCAATGATTTGAGTTATTGCGGGTCGGGTTCGTGGAGCTCCGGCATCATGAGTCTCATCACCGATCAGAACTGCAATGCCGTCAAGGCTCCGGACAAACGGCAGTTGTGGGTTCATCCCCTCTACGGCTCGAGCTGGGTGCTGCTGGAAAATGTGAAGATTACGGAATCGAATGATGGATTGAAGGTCGAACTACGGTCAGGAGAGGCCTATACGGCCACGAAAGTGGCCGATATCTTCACGCTCTGATTCAATTCGCTTCGTGGCCCAGAAACTTCATAAGCTCCGAACGGGTCGCATCCCGGGTCGCTGTCAGGACAGCTTCTTCCCGCAAGGTCTCCGTTGACACGCGTTCACGGTTCGCCGCGATCGCTTCGTTGAAGAACTTGTCGATGCTGCCGTCGAGC
The DNA here is from genome assembly GCA_030151925.1 of Oligoflexus sp. Taxonomy (GTDB): domain Bacteria; phylum Bdellovibrionota_B; class Oligoflexia; order Oligoflexales; family Oligoflexaceae; genus Oligoflexus. The sequence goes on along the minus strand of JASLCY010000092.1, from coordinate 1,664 downwards.
TCGACGTCCGCGATATCGTCCTGCGTCGGTGCGCCTTTCAAGCTGTATCCATTGCGATCGGCGATCTTACGGAAATCGAAGAGCGTTCCAGTCGCCGAGACTCCGGGCCATTCGAACAGTTTACGTTCGTAGCGCTTCTCGCCGAGGATGGGGAGCTTAGCCACGGCCACGAGCGACAATTTACCAGCCAAAGCCCGAGTGGTTTGAGTGCCGTGAATGCCGGCATCCAAATTCGCGGGTTTATCGTCGACGGGAAGATTCAAGGCGATATCTACACCGAGATTCAGCTCTGAGTTCAGGATGACCAGGTTCGCTTCCGGACCGATATGAGCGAAGGGCACGCCGACCCCGACATTCACATAACCGGAGCTTTCCACGCCCGGGATCAGGCTCGCGCCGAGGGCGTAATTCTTCGCGTCCACGTTCACGCCGGTATCGAGGTAAACGCGGCCCGAAGCGCCGACTTCAGCCACCGCCGGAATAGGACCGATCGAGAAGGGGAATTCCTTGCCCTTGCGGTAGACCTTTTCCCAGGGCTGCTTCTTCTTCTGGTCGCCGCTGTTGTCGTCCGAGAGGCGCCATGAGAAGACCTTGCCCTTTTTCTCGGTCTTGAGCATATCGACGACTTTGCCGAGGACCTCGACGTTGGTGCTCGCCTGAGCGCTGCCGTCGTCGAGCACGCTGGCTTTGAGATACATATAGAGCACGTTGATCTCGAGCTGCGTCATCGCCACGATATCGACCCGCGCCTCGCCGAGGCCTTCCAATTTTTTCAGGCTTCCCGAAACATCGATGCTGGCCGAGCCCTTGGCCAGGAAACTCGAAGCATCGCCCTTTTCCAGGTTCCAGCCCTTATGAATGAAATTGGAGAGGTCCTTATCCGGCTTCTGAAGGATATCGGGATCCTTCTTGGCGTCGGCGAAAGGTTCGAAAGCCGCATCGAACTTCGCTTTGGATTCTACGAAAAGGTCTGAGAATGAGCTGTCAGCCCTCTCTTGCACCGCTTTCTCGAAGGCGGCCTGCTGCTCATCCAGGGATTTCTGAGCGGTCATGATCATTTCATCGAACGGCCTGATGCTCCGCACCAGGCTCTCCGCCTGTTTCACGAGTTCGGTCGAATCCGTGAGGATTTCCTTCAGGGTCTTGATGTCCTGGGGCTTGCGCAGGCTGTAGCCGATCTTGTTCCACTGCTCTTCGATCTGGTTGAGCTCCGCATAATAATCGCGGAGCGTGATGAAGCGTTTTTTCCAGACTTCGGCATCCTTCGCATCCAACTCGATCTGGAACGAAGGCGATTCGATCTTGCCCGTATAAGGGTTGATATAATCGAAGGGAACGAAAGGGATCGGACCCTTCGGAGTCACCTGGCGCACGAAATTATCGTCGAACTCAGGAAAGTCGAAGGCGAAGGCTGTGGCCGAGAGGGACAGCAGCGAACCCAGCACAACGGTACGGATGATCTTCTTCATCTTAGTTTCCCCTTCCTACGGCTACGCTCCAGGCTTTCATGAGTTTTTCGAGGCCGGCTTCATCGAGGGAGAGGACGCCATCCTTGGGTATGGATTGCAGGACCTTCATTTTCTCGCATTTATAGGACTTGGCATCGCAGAGGGCTTTGCCGAGAGGAGCGAAGGTCGAATCGATGGAATCGGCGACCATAGCTC
>JASLCY010000300.1 GCA_030151925.1 Oligoflexus sp. | reverse complement strand
GACAGGAAGAGTTCGCCGTCACGAGTGAGTTTTGCCAGAAACTCCGGCGTCATATGCGGCGAGGGGCAGACCAACGTCTTGGAAGGACACCGGCCGTTTACCTCGTGCACGCTGCAGATCTCGCGGCAAGTCGCGAAACCCCTGGACGAGAAGAGCGAGCCGAAACCGAGAATAACGAGCATCATCCACTTCATGAGAAGAACCCTTTCTGTTGCGCTCGAGTTTTAACCGCGCGTGACAGAATCCAGCAACCCAAATTGCTGCAAGGGTTTGATGAACCGTACTCAGGTCGATCCTTGCGTTTCTGTAAGGATGTCGAAAGCCTGCGTGAGCCGAGGCGTTAGGTGGTGAACTTGCGGAGCTTGCGTTGCAGGCTTTGCCGATGAATACCGAGGGCTTTCGCGGCCTGGGAGATATTGCCGCCAAAATCCTGGATCACCTTCTCGATGTATTCGCGCTCATGGCGATAGAGGTTGTAACGTTGTTCGGCCTCCGCCTCTTGATCGGCGGCGGTGGTAAAGGCCTGTTCGATCGCTTCGATCGAGGCCGGCTTTGAGATGTAGTTCACCGCTCCGATCTTCACCGCTTGCACGGCCGTCGCGATGCTGCCGTAACCGGTGAGCACCACCGAGAGGCAGTCGGGGAAGCGTTCTTTGATGACCTTGATGCAATCGAGGCCGCTCTCGCCCTTGAGCTTGAGGTCCACGACGGCGTGCGTGGGCGTGTAATCGTTGAGGGTTTCGAGCTCTTTCACGCTACGGGCCGTGCGAACCGCATAACCGAGGTCCGCGAATTCCTGCGCGAGGGTTTCCGCGAAGTTCTCATCATCCTCGACGATCAGAAAGGCTTTCATAGGGGCAGGACCATCAGGGCTTCCGTGCCTCCGCCGAGCCTTGGATAAAGGCCGAAACGTCCGCCCAGCGCCTCGAGCAGAGCCGTCGCGTTGTAGATGCCGAGGCCGGTGCCGGTGCTCTTGGTCGAGACGAAGGGTTCGCCGATGCGCCCTTTGATGGCCGCATCGAGCCCGCTGCCGCGATCCAGGATGGAGATATCCAGGGTCTGGCCCTGGCTGCGGAGAGCGACCGTGATCTCGACGCGTGAGCGGCTCGAGGCCTCCATCGCGTTATCGAGCAGGTCGAGTATCGTGTGGGCGAAGGGCGTGGCCGGGATATGGCAGCGGCAGGATTCGACATCGCTGCCGATGTCGAAGGTCAGCTGCGCCTCGGGATAATCGAGGCTCCACTTCATGCAGATCGAGTGGACGAACTGCGCGATCGTCGTTTCCTTGAAGCTCAGCGACTCGGCATCCACGCCGTAGTCGAAGAGCTCGCGCACCGTGCCTTCGCATTGCTTAAGCGCGGCCCTCGCCCGGAGCAGTTCAGGGATATCCTTCAGGCTCGCATCGCGGCCCATCCTGTCGAGCGCGAGTTTCATGGTGTTCATCGGGGTCGAGAGCTCGTGCGAGAGTTGGCCCGCCAGCACCCCGATCGCACGGAAGTTGTTCATCCGCTGTTTTTGTTTGGCCAGGCGCTGCGAGCGATCGAGCGCCGCGTCGAGGCTCTTCTTGAGCCAGAGGGTCATGCTGCCGAGCATGAAGAGCACGAGGATCTTGGCCGACATCGTGAAGAAGGGCGAGACGACCTCACCCGCCGCATTATGCAGCACGGGTTCCGTGAAGTGACAGACGATCACCATTCCGACCGCCGCTTCCACCAGATAGATCCAGGCCTGGGCTCTCGGCAGGAAGATAGGGCCGACGATGGCGGCGACGAAAATCAGCGAGGAGAAGGGGTTGTGGCAACCGGCGCAAATCGTTAGGAGCGTGCAAAGCCCGGCGAGGTCAAGGGAAAGCTGCAGCATCAGCGGTAGATAAGCGCCCAGCCGCCTCGCGAAGAGGTTGTAGCCGGCGAGCACCCCAACGATCGCCATATAGTACGGCACCGATTCCTGCAGCAGATAACCGCTGCTGTAAGCCGGAAAGAGGAGGAGCGCATAGGCGAGGAGTATCCACCAGCGCGTCGCGCGCAGCAGGGAGGCCTTGTCTTCGGCTCCGATCTCTTCGACCTTCAAGGCTGGCTGGAATGGTTCGACCCGATGGTGAAAGGTCTGATTCGCTTTGCGCATGGTGCACCTTCAATGGCGGATATGGAAGATCGTGTCGGCCCACACCGCGCTGGCTATATAAATATCTCTCTTCGTGCGGGTGCTGAAGTCCCGGCTCCATTCCGCACGCGCCCTGAAACTCGGGGCGAAGATGTGTTCGTAGCTCGTCGTGTATCGATACGGATCCTCGTCGGCGCCCTGGAGGCTCAGCTTTTGGGCGAGCGTGAGGGCGGCCGGTCCGGACAGATCGTTCTTCACTTTAATTCTTTCCGAGCGAAAACTCAGCTTCTCATCGACCAGGCGCACGAAGGCTTCCCCCCAAAGGCCGAGGCTCCGGTTGCGGAAATCAGCCGTGTGGGTGGCGTCCCAGAGGCGTCCCGTCTGCTGGATTTGCGAGACCTCGCCGAGGAGCCCGAAGGACCAGTCCTGGCTAAGGTTCCAACTTGTTTGGGCATAACCGCCCTTGGTCTCGACCTTGCCATCAAAGTAGGTAGGGTCGACCGTCACAACAGTCGGGGAATGGCTATGCGCGGTGGAGTATCGATCGTCGTCGCGGTTGAAGGCATCGGTTCGATAATAAAACAAGCCAACATGACCATCCCAGTTCTCCGTCTTGGCCGTATAGCGGGCGTAGGCGTCGAAGGCCGATTTGTTGGAATCCTTGTCCCGCGCCGGGAAGCTGTCCCCTTTCCAGCCTTCGAGGCCGGCGTCGAGGCCCGCGGCCTTGAATCTCAAACGAGCGCCCTGGTCGGTGTATTGCCCGCCCCAGAACGCGTCGTATACCAGGCGCCTCGAGGAGAAGCTGGTGTCGCTCGTATGTTCGCCGTTGAAGGGCGTGAAGGATGCCGGGAGTTTTCCCGCTTCGACCGCGAGCCATTTCGTGAGTTGATACCCGACCAGGACGTGATCGAGCTCGAATTCGTCGCTGCCGAGATGCTTGCCGAATTTGAGAAGCACGTAGGCGTCGTCGTTGCGATAGGTCGGAGTAATCCAGGCTTCGTCGAGCGCGAAGCCGGCTTCGCTCGGGAACGCTTCGCCGCCCATCAGCGTGCCCGGGATATTCCATCTCTGGGTGCCCTTGACGAGAGGCTCGGAGCGATAGGCGGCCGCGACCGCGAGGTGCGTGGAGAAGCCTTCCGGGAAATTGGGATCGTCGAAGTTATGGGCGGCCGCTGGTGAGCTCAATCCGAGGGCTATCAATGCAGGCCAGACGATGTGCTTTGGATTCATGCCTTATGGGGACTCACTGCCAAGGGTTAGAGTAACGGGGATTCGTTACGAACGTGTTATCGGTCAGGCTCTCGAGGAAGGCCAGGAGGTCCTTCTTATCCTGTTCGGTCAGGACGAAGCCCGTGACGAAGCCGTCTTTATAAGGATTCTTGCGGCCGTCGCCGGCATTCGCGCCCGAGGCGATGTTGCGGCCGCCCGCGGCGTAGAAGTCGAGCACGGAGGGCAGATCGGGAATGCTGCCGTCGTGCATGTAGGGTGCGGTCTTCGCTATGTTGCGCAGCGTCGGGGCGCGGAACCGTCCCATGTCCCCGGCTTTGCCGGTCTGTTCGAAGAGGCCGCCGTTGCCGCTCGGGAACTTGCCCTGGCCGTCGAGGTTGTAAAGCCCGGTGTTATGGAAGGGCCTGTTCACGAAGTTCATGGTGCGATCGGCCGTGGAATCCGAGAAGTTATAACCGCCATGGCAATGGAAGCATTCCATGCGCTCCGAGAAGAAGAGCGTCTCGCCGCGCTTGGCTTCCGCGCTATAACCGCTGTCGTCACCGGCGAGATGCCGATCGTAAGCGCTATCGAAGGAGGTGATGCCGCGGACGAAGACGGCGATAGCCTGGATGACCTGGGCCTGCGTGTAGAGCTCGGTCGTACCCGGGAAAGCCTGTTTGAAGAGGAGGTCGTAGCGCGGCTCCGCTTTGAGGCGCAGGACGATCTCGGGCCAATTCGTGCTGTTGATCCCGTGCTCGACGGGGTTGTCGTTGAAGAGCGGGATGAACAGCTGCTGCTCGATCTTGAGCAGCGAGGCGTTCGCCCATGTGTAGGACGCGTTGTAGGCGACGTTGGTCAAGGTCTGCGTATTCCTGAGCAGCACCTGGCCCGTGGAACCGATGCCCGTGGGGCGGCCGTCGGTGAAGGCCTTGTCCTGCTGATGGCAGCTGCTGCAGCTCAGAGTCCCGTTGCCGGACAGCCTCTGGTCGTAGAAGAGGTGGCGCCCGAGCGCGAACTTCGCTTCGGACATCGGATTCTCGTCGTTGGTCACGGGCAAGGGGATCGAAGCGGGAATCTGCCAGTCGAAGCGGTCGGCTGAAGCATCGGCGTTTTGGTGAATGGACGTGGTCGAATCATCCCGGCAAGCCATCAGGATAAAAAGCGACGATAAGAGCAGCAGCGTTTTCATGCCTTATTCTCGCAGGCTGAAAACGGTTTGAGTCGCGCTGGGCAGCACGGCGCCGCTCGTCAGGTCGAGGCCCAGCTGCCTGAAGTAGCCTTGGCATTCCGTATCGGTAAGGTCCGACATGCAGCCGGGAGCATCGGCGACGTCGACGTTGAGGTCCTGGCCGTCGAGGAGCTTCGCGATATCGATCTGCACCTGGCTCGCATCGAAGCGGAAGCCGTTGAGCACCACTTCGGGCTGATTGGTGCGGGCGCACGTGACCGCTTCGCCTTTCACCGGATCACCGCTGCAATCGGTGCTCCCGAGGTGGAAGAAGTAATTCGTGCCGAGGAAGTTGGGGTCGCTCGGCCTCGTGATGCCGCCCTCAGGCGAAAGGTCGAGGCGCAGGGCCTTATAGCCGCTTTGCCAGGACCAGAACATTTCCGTGCTGTTGAAAGGCGCCGCCGCGCGCGAGGGGTCCATGTGGTTCAGCGCCGGCGGGACTCCGAGAGTAAAAGCGAGGCCCACGTAATCGTCCTGCGCGGGGATCGTGCCGGTTACGGATTTATGAGTCGGCTTTACGTCGCCTGAGCAGTTGTCGGATTTGTCCTGGAAGTCGAGCAGCGCCACGTCCTGGCCTTGGAAGTCGTTCGTATCGAGCGCTGCCGGGACGTGCGTGCCGTCGGCCCGGATAAAGGCCAGGCCGTGCACGTAGAATCGGAAATCGAGCAGCTGCGCAGTTGTGGACTGGGTCCCCAAACCAGCGAGCGGGGTGCCGCACGCGAGTTCTGTCTGGCCATTGACCGCGCGAAAAGCGAGTTCAAAATGTTTGGGTTCGTTGATGGTGGTGTGGCTATCGTTCTTGCACGAGGTGTTGATAACCAGCAAAAAGGCTAATCCCAATAGCGGTTTAACTGGTTTCAAGACGGTGTCCTCTGCGTGCAAGTTCATACTGCGTCAGTATATACAGATCGATCTAGAATAGTTCAACGGATTCCGTTATACAACGCAACTGATGGTTGCAGGCCATTTCATCCAGCCCTGCAACCATATGCTGCATTGGTCGGAGCAGGAAGATGTTCTATGACCAGAATCAATGAGACGATTAAACTCCTTAAAAGAGGTGCAATTTGAGATCCCTCGTCGCTTTCACGCTCCTGAGCGCAGTTATCGGTTGTAGTCGCGGCCACGGGCCTTCCGTACCCACTCCTTCGGCTCAAGCCACCGCCGAGGCGGGCAACGCCGGAGACGGCAGCTCGAGCGATGGAGCCTCCCTTGGGGCCGGTCCTGGATCCGGCACCGATACTTCGACTCTCGATGACGGCAAAACCGAGCCTCTCAGCGTGAACTTCGTCGCCAAGGTCGGTGAAGAAGACCTGACCTGCACCGATTTCAGCGCGGAGATGCAGGCGAAAGGCCAGATCTTCACCAATATCCGCCTCTTCGTCAGCAATCTCTCCTTTGTGAACACGGCCGGCAAAACCGTTCCGCTCGCGCTCGACGTGGACGCCGGCAGCCAGAACCTGCAGTACGTCGATGCCGACGGCAATAGCATCGCCCTCCTGAACTTCCTGGATTCGACCTGTGCGAAGACCGCGGCGACCAAACTCGTGAAGATCAGCATCACGGGTCAACTGCCGCATGGCCAGTACCAGGCGCTGCAATTCCAGCTCGGCCTTCCCTACCCCGCGATGGATGAACGTCTCCCGAGCGTTCCTGCGGCTCTCGCGCCGAGCGATATGGGTTGGATGTGGCAGCATTATCCAGCGGATTTCCAAATCACGGCCCAGGCGAGCGCAGACGCGCAGCCCAAGGTCTTGAACGCCCTTACCAGTACCGATAAAGCCGTGACGTCGCTGCCCCTGGTCTTTGTCAATTCCGCCGAAGGCGCGAGAACCGTAACCGTGCAGGCCGACTTCGGCAAACTCTTCGCGACGGACGCTCAGGCCTATCTGAACGGTCTTGAAAGCGCTTGCAACAACAACACCGCGGCCCTTACGGAGACCGCCGCGAACTGCGCTTTTGCCTACAAGGCTCTCGGTGCGGTCGTGAAGCAGCCGAAAGAACCTTATCAGCAGACCGTCTTCGTCGTGCCGGCCCGTTGATCCCATGAATAAGCTCTGCGGCAGCTTCCTGGCGTTCGCTCTTCTTTCCTGTCATTCATCCGACCGGAAAGAAGAGCCGTCCTATCAGGAAGCTCTGCGTTCCAAAGTGCTGGCCGGCTGTCTGCTCGCCGAACGGTCGGCGACCTATACCGAGGCCTTAAGTCCCGCAGCGGCCCAGGCCGCAGCTTCCGACCGAACGGCTTTGGGCAGCGCTATTCCCGACGGTTATCCTTCGCCCTTCCTTCCGCACGGCCTCCTGAAGAACCATGCGGTCGATCCCGTGCTCGCCCGCCAACCGACGCTCGATCCCGAACGCGTGGCCCTCGGAGCGAAGCTTTTCCAGGAGAACCGCCTCTCCTTCTCCTCCACGCACGGTTTTAGCGGAACGTTGAGCTGTTCGAGCTGCCATCAACCGGACTTGACCTTTACGGACGGCCGCAGCGTATCGATAGGCGCTGAGGGTGATCCGACGCCGCGGAATGCGCCGACGCTTTTCAACGTCGCCTATAATTCGACTTTGACCTGGGCGAATCCGATCTTTCCTATCCTGGAGCTGCAGGCCGAGATCCCGCTGTTCGGCAACGACCCGATCGAGATGGGCCTCAGGGGACGGGAGTCCGAGGTCCTTGCGGAGCTTCTCGCGGCGGATCCTGCTTATAAAGACGAGTTCGAGCGGACCTTCGCGGTGGACGGCGGAAGCGCCGACGAGGCGAAACCTATCGATTATAAGGATCTGACGGCGGCTCTTGCCGCCTACGAGCGGACGCTGATCAACTTCAATACGAAGTTCGACCGCTTCCTCACCAACCGCCTTAAGGCCGGGGAAACCTATAACGCTCAGGAAACGTCCGGCCTCGAGCTCTTTTACGGACTCCAACCCCTCGCTTCAGGCCAGACTTTGGCCTGCGCTCAGTGCCATGCGGGCTTCATGCTGACCGATTCGAGCCACTATGTGAGAGAGGGCCGTTACATCCGCCACGAGGCGTTTCATAACACCGGCCTTTACAACCTTGATGGCACAGGGCGTTATCCCGACCGTAATACGGGGTTTGCGACGGCCGCGCAGCTCACGGCAGACCCGGCGCTTATGGGGCAGTTCCGAACTCCGCCGCTGCGTTTCGTGGGCCTTACAGCTCCGTATGGACATGATGGGACGCAGCAAAGCCTGGAAGAGGTTATCGATGATTATGCGGCTGGTGGCCGTTCAGCGCTTACTCCGGCCGGGCAAAATCCTTACGTCGACCCTCTCGTTAAACCCGGATTCACTCTTACGGCCGATGAAAAAGCCGCCCTGGTCGCTTTCCTCCGCACCCTTCAAGACTAAAGAGCATCACCCAGGATTTGTGACTAATCCTTGCCAAAGTGTCTAGAATTTTGACAGTTCTTGACCAAAAGGCGAAAAAATGTCTTTGATACGACTGGAGTTTTAGGGCGGCAGGACCTTTGCTTGTCGAAGTCTAGCTGTTGCTGTTCGGCTCGATCCAGAGCCTGCTGATCTCCATGAGGTTCGTACCATGAATTATCCAG
>JASLCY010000281.1 GCA_030151925.1 Oligoflexus sp. | reverse complement strand
CACTGCGATGGGAACCGTGAGGGGCTTTCGCTTCGAGTGCTCGAAGCTCTCGAGTTCGTCAAGCTGCGCCTTTGCCACCTTCGGCCGGCTCTGACGATAGATCTCGAGATTGTCCCGGCATATGGAGCCGAACCTCTCGAGTCTTAAGGCTATGGCCTCGGGCTTGGTGCCAAAGAAGGCCGCGCACCTTCTCTGGCTTAAGCCGCTGCAAAGAAGCCAAAAGACGCCCTGATTGATGCTGCGGAGGCGAAGCCTGAATTCTATGCCGAACCTTTGCTCGGAATAAAGCCGCTCGCAGCCTTTGCAGAGGTATCTCTGAAACTCCCTGCCATCCGAAGACCGAGTGTAGAACCCCTTTTTTATCTGCCTGGCCGACTCTTTGCAGTAAGGGCACATCCCTTCTCTCCCCTCAAGCTTTTGAGAGGAAAGTGAGGCATCGCCTTTGAATGCGCCACGGACATCTTCTGAGTTTTAAGAACAATTAAAGGGAGCAGTTAATAATTCACAGAAAATTGATCGAGCGTTAATCGCTTTCGGCGGGTTTCTCTCTATACAAGCCTCAACCTTTTCGCGGTGGTGGCTGGGAGAAATCTTCATGTCAATTTCTAGATGTCAGTGGTTCGTTCTTGTTTCGTGCTTTTTTATCCTGTCATGTTCCGGCGGGCATGACAAAAAACTTCCTGAAAAAGATGGAATCGCCCTCAAACCAGGATCCTCGGCTCCTTCGCGGGCTCCGGATCCTGACGCGGACCCAAGCTCCAGCCCGGATTCCACGGCAACGGCCAGCCCCCGCTGCGCCCTGCCCAAAACCGCCAAGACCTTCACGCTCACGCCGACGGTCACGGCTAACAAAGATCAGACGCCGCGCGTTTATCTCACGGATTTTAAAGATTCCTTAAATGCCGCTTGCCAGTCCTGCCACCTTGCTCCCGCATTGAGCACGGGCGACTTCAGCTATCAGAACCAGCTGCATGCGAGCGAAATCATCGTCGACGGCGCGAAGAAAACCGTGCCAGGCTATTTCGAAGCCGCGGAGGCGATGCGCGACCAGCTCCTGGCCGGCACGATGCCGCCCGAGAATATAAAGAACAAGAATCCTGATCTTTACAAGAATCTCGGCAACCTCCTCGACCAGTGGATCAAGGACGGCAAACCCGAGGCGCCGGCGCCGGGCGAAGCCTCGGGCGGATATCCGGCCGCGATGTGGGGCGACCTTTCTCACAATCAATGGTCGGACCTCGGCAACTGCCTGCCGGCCTCGGGAAGCGAGATCGGCACCGACCCGACCAGCGATTATTACTTCGATCAGGCGGCGACTCTGCCGACCCTGCTCACCGACACCGATCTCACGAGCATGGACAGCACGGTTCTCGCGAAAAAGGGCACGGTCGCTTACGACGTCGAATACCCTCTCTGGAACGATCACGTGCAGAAGCAGCGTTATATCCACCAGCCGGCGCGCATCGCGAGCGGGAAGAGCTTCGCGCCGAAGCCGCTCGCTATCGTCGTGAAGGATAAATTCACCGAGCCGACCTTCGACATTCCCGAGAACACGCGTTTCTATAAGACCTTCTTCCGCGGGGTGAAAGGCGTCGACGGCCAAGTGCGCTTCAAGCCGGTCGAGACCCGTATCATCGTCGCCCGCAATCCTCCGCGCAAACCGCTGTTCGGGACCTACGTGTGGCGCGACGACGGCTCCAACGCCGATCTGCTCCAAGAACCTTACCGGGACGGGACGCCCTGGAAAGATCATGTGGTCTCGATCGACTTCGACCAGGCCGCGGGAACCAAACGGAATTATCTCGTGCCCGCGCGCCATCGCTGCGAACAATGCCATCGCGGAGCGCAGGGCGAGAACTACGTCCTGGGTTTCACGCCCCTGCAAATCAACAGGCGCGATGTAGGGGAGGCGGGCCGGGACCTGCCGGTCGCCGAAGACGAGTTGAACCAGGTGCGGCGTTTCGTGAGTTACGGCATGCTCACGTCCCAGACCGCGGCCGCATTGCCGAAGCTGGAGTATTTCCCGTCGAGCCACATCCTCGACGACCACACCGTGCGCGCGCAGGGCTACATGGTCGGCAACTGCTCGCATTGCCACAACCCTAAGGGTTACGCCTTCACCGAGGGGAAGATCTCGATGAACCTCAGCGCGGGCAAGATCTTCGATTTCGATACCCACCTCACGTCCTCGTTCTATACGAATAAAAAACTCGTGAACCAGGACGGCAAGCTCGATCAGAGCTACCTCTTCCACCGCGTGGCGGATTCCGATGCGGACCTCAAGCTCGAGAACCGCATGCCGCTCCATAGCATAGCCTCTCCCGATTGCCGGGTCGTCGACCTCTTCGCGAAGTGGATCAAGACCTACGACGCGAGCCTCAACGCCTATGACCTCGATACCTTCAAGGTCGCGAACTCCTGCACGAACGATGCGGATTACGGCAGCGGCGACATCGCGGTCCTGGAGCAGGATCCGACGGAGGCGACCGGGCCTTACAAACCCCGGCGTCCGGATTGGAACGATCCCGCGAGCGGCATGAGCGATTGGTTCAAATCGCTCCGCATGGACGATGCGCTCGCGAAGCTCATCAAGAAATCCTATGCGGTCGATTGGTGGCAGGTGAAGACGCAGTGCTCATTCCCGACCGACGCGACGGTCGCGGCCGACGACCTGAAGGATTGGATGCTGAAGCCGGGCACCAAGGATCCCGCGCGCCCTCTCGGGCAGCTCTACTGGACTTCGGCGGGCGCTTATTTCTTCAACCTGACCTGCGTGAAGTGCCACGGCCGCCTCGGTGAAGGCGACGGACCGCTCGCTTCGAACCTGAACCAATGGTCGGGCGGGACCATCCGCGTGGCGAACTTCCGCCAGGGCCTGTTCGGGCAGGACGGCGACAACCTCAAGCAGTTCCTGCAGGTGATCGACGGGACTGAGGCCGATCTGAGCCCGAACTATTTCATCTGGATGGCCTATGAAGGCACGAAGATGAATCCGCCGGCCCAGGTCGCCGACCTCCTCGGCACCAACAAGGCCCAGATGCTGAAGACCCTGATCGATCGCTGCGCGCGGCAGATCCCGACGAATCCGAAGGCCGCGAAGCCCTACTTCCGCGACTACGACGTCTTCAACGACATCTGCACGAAAGGCAATTGGCCGGTGACCGACGAACGCCTCCAGTACGATCCGGATTCGGGCGATCCGCTGCATCCGGACGAGCTCGAGAAGTGGCTGAAGCAAAGCGCTTCGAACCTGGGCTTCGCGATCTACGACTACGTGCGCGGCAGCCTCGCCATCGGCAAGCAGCAGTATCCGCAGACGGAGTGCGAGAACGTCTTCGGCCGATGAATCTTCATATAAGTTTCACCGAAATTTGGTTTGTTCGCAGCGGCGCGAAACGATATCTCGATACTCGGAAGTTGAGAAACGTACCCAAACGCAAAGGGAGACCTCATGAAAAAGTGCATCCTCGCATCTGTGATCCTCAGCTCTTCGGCTTTCGCGCAAGCGACCAGCGGCAACGCGCCCGTTAACGCGCCGGCCGGGAAAATCGCCCTTCAGGGCTCCGACACGCTCGCCGGTTTCGTCACCGACGTCGTGGTCGCGAGCGGCCTCGAAGAGCAAGTCGTCTATCAGGGCGGCGGTTCCGGAAAAGGCGAGGAGGCTATCATCGCCGGCCTCCAAGGCCTCGCTCCCATGTCTCGCCAGATGAAGCCCGACGCGCTCGCGACCGCCCAGAAAGCCGGCATCGAGATCACCGAGCACATGATCGGCCTCGACGGCGTCGGCCTCTTCGTGAACCAGGCGAATACGGCGAAGGCTCTGAACTTCGACCAGATCAAGGACATCTTCTCCTGCAAGGTCACGAACTGGAAAGACGTCGGCGGCGCGGACGAGAAGATCGTCGTCTATCGTCGCGACGACCTCTCGGGCACCACGGATACCTTCAAGAGCCTCACCGGCCTCGCGGCCTTCGGCAGCTGCGTGACGATCGTCAAGGAAACCGACGACATCGCGGTCCACACGGCGACGGAAGCGGGCGCCGTCGGCTACGCGGGACTCTCGGCGACCCGTCCGGAAAACCATCCTGTTGCGGTATCGGTCAGCGCCGAGCAGCAAGCCTACCTTCCGAACGTGGCGAACATCCGCTCGTTCAAGTATCCGCTCGCTCGTAAGCTCTACGTCTACGAAGCCTCGGGCGCTTACGTGCAGAAGGCGGCTGAAACCCAACTGCTCCAAAACCTCATCGATCGCTCTTTCGCCGATCCTATCCTCATCGACCATGATTTCTTCACGATCGACTGATCGGGCTCCCTCTCCCAGGTGAAGAAAAAGGCCCTTCGAACAGCAGTTCGAAGGGCCCTAGTCACGTCTGCGATTATCACAATTGCTTGTGATAATTCGAGTTCCTATAAGAAGGGGTATCCATGCGTACAAGTAACGTTTCGGTAAGGATTGCGGTCCTTCTTAAATGCCCCGATTTCCCCTAAGGATCTCTCCAAGATCCTCAAAGGATTAAACCTCTTAGGACGAAAAAAGGCCCCTCGGACCGGAAAGTCCGAGGGGCCGAATAAGTACCCGAATTTATTTGGCAAGTTGGAGAATCGCGTCGGTCGCAACAACCTGGCGAGTTCCAGCTACGCTGTTATAAAGGGAGAAGTAGAGCCAGCCGTCCGAACGGAAGTGCGGGAACTGCGCGAACGAACCTTTAGGCAGGTTGGTGAGCTGGACGGGTTTGCCGTCGCCGAGAAGGTCGATCACGTAGAGGTTCGCCGAGGAGTCGGCGGCTTTCACGACGTCGTCGTGGGATTCGTAAGCGTAATAAACGAGGTAACGCTCGTCGAAGGAGAATTGCGGCTTCTCGCCCGACATCACGCAGAGGCTGGCGGCGTTCGCGTCGGTGAGGCTCGAAGGCAAGGCCTTGGCCTGGGCTACGCTGTCGGTGAGCACGATGCGGTAGCCGCCGTGGCGAGCTTGCTTCGAAGGCGTCGCGGCCGAAACCGTGCCGACCGCCAACTGCGAGCTGGCCGAAACCATCCAGTTCGCAATGTAGGGCGTAGGGACGGTCGTGGTGCTGACTTTCTTGAAGACGGTGCTTTCCGATTGGGCGACGTGGACGATGTCGATCGAGCTGTCTTCGTCGAAG
>JASLCY010000207.1 GCA_030151925.1 Oligoflexus sp. | reverse complement strand
CGGCTTCACGTGTTCGGCGATGAAGGTCTGATGAGCTGGATGCTTTTGGTAGATCTCAAGCCCCGCGGCGTCCTTGAAGCGCATGACGAGGGCGAGGTGATAACCGTCGCTGCGGTCCGAGAAGTTCTCTCCGGAACTGCCGCTCTGGATCGTCGGGATGTCTCGGAGAAGGCTGCGGCAGGCGGCGATGAACGCTTGTTTGGCGATAGGCGTGGCATCGTTTTTGGCACGGAAAAGGACGATGTGCTCGATCATGTCGCGGGACCTCCAAGCTTCGTGAGCGTCGCATACAGGATGTCGCTCAATAAATCACGATTGGGCGAGGAGGGCAAGGTCTTCGAGGCTGTAGACGGCGTGGCCGAGGTAGATATTCTGCTGCTGCACTTTATAGGGCGTCGGCAGCAGGCCGTCCGACACGAACTGCACGACCGCGGCCTGCGGGTTCATGATACCGTACTTCTTGAGGAGGGGCGCGATCGCGCGGCCCATGCGCTCGCCGTTCTCAAAGCGTTTCGCGGGCAGCGGGTGCACCATCATGCGCAGGAGGCCGAGCAGGTCCTTCGTGAGCTCCTCATGCGTGCACTTGAGATTGCGGAACGAGATGTTCGCCATGTGGCCGAGCAGGGCGGGCACGTTTTTCGAGGCGTCCATCGCCGGCACGAGTTTGGTGCCCACGATCATTTCCCACAGCAAAAGCCCTATCACGTAGACGTCGGAAGCCGGCACGACGGGCGCCGCGGTGAGGTGCTCGGGCGAATAGTAGCCCGGCGTCCCGAAGATGTGCTCCTTCTTCGCGAGGGCCGTGGTGTCGGCGGTCAGGCTGAAGTCGGTGAGGTAAGCGCGGCCGGTTTTCTCGACGAGCACATTCGCGAGCGAGAGGTCGCCGTGCACGAGGTCGCGCAGATGCAGGGCGTCGAGGCCGGCGGAGACCTGAACGATGAGGCTGAGGGCCACGAGCGGCGGAATGCGGCCGTAGTGGCGAAGGAACGAGCGCGCGGCCCAGCCGTCCACGAAGCGGCTGACGATGTAGTAATGCGGCGGCGCGAAATGGTTGTCGAGGACGGGCACCAGGCAGGGGTGCGAGAGGGTGCGGTGCATCACGAGTTCTCGGTGGAAGACGCCGAGGTAACGTTCGTCCGTCCCGTAGCGGGCATGCAGGAGCTTAAGCGCCACGATCTCATTCGTCTGCGTATCGCGCGCTTTAAAGACTTTGCCAAGCCCTCCTTCGCCGACCAACTGGATGATTTCGTAATGCCCGATCTGTGTTGGATTTTCTTGCTTCAATGCGCCCATCACTCTACCTCGCGGAAACTATCGGCTTAATCCCCCTGAAACTAAAGTTCATTAAGGAGTGGGCCGATAGACCCCTGTGGAGATAATTCCGCGAGAGAGTGGCAGTGAGTATTTTCGGCAAGAAAACAAGTGGGTTAGGCATTCCTGAGGGACAGGATCCCAAAGGCGCCCGTCCGGCCTCGGAAGGGATCCAGACGCCTCCCCTTGAGCGGTTTGCCGTGCCGCCTCCCGCATCGAGTCAGCAACCCCCGTTGGTGCAGAAGGCGGCTCCCTTGAACAACCCTACGATCGCCCCGGCTATCCCGCGTGAAGAGACGAACAAATCGCCTTACACGATCGACGACGTGATTCGCCTGATGCGCGAGCTGCCCGACAGCAAGAAGGAGATGGTCGTCATCATCGTCCAGAAGACCTTGATGTCGGCTCGCATCGACGTCTCCGCGATTTTCGAGGATGCGGGACGGAAGGTCGACAAGCTCCAGAAGGGCAGCGACCGCATCGTGGCCGAGATCCGCGAGATGGAAGAAGCCATCATCCAGAAGAAAGCCGAGGTCGATCGCCTGACGCGCGATCTCGAAGAGATCCAGAGCGTGAAGCAGATCTTCGAATCCGTGTACGGCCGCCACGTGAAGGGCGAAGGCCAGCAGGATCCCGGCATCTCGATCCCGCCGGGCCAGTTGGTGAACCACTTCGCGACCGTGCCGCCCACGGGGACGAACCCGGGCTCACCGATGCCCGCGAGCTCTACAGTCCCTCCGGCCGGCATGATGCCTGCAAGCTCCACCGTGCCACCGACCGGCGCGATGCCCGCAAGCACGACCGTGCCGCCGACCGGCGCCATACCCCCGGTCGCGAGCGCGCCGAACGCCTTGAATCCGCCGAGCGCGAATGCTCCGGAGCCTAACAAGACTACCGTTCCGCCCACGATCAAGATCTTTTAGAAGCCGGCTTCTACCGATTTCGTTTTGCTGCTGGTGTAGAGCCAATCGAGCTGCGGGTTATGCCGGAGCTCGAGGGGGCGCTCGCCGAGCTTTTGCACGCTCTCGAGGAAAGCCCCGGCTGACTTCGACCGCAGGAGCGTGGGCTCGAAGAAGGGCTCAGGCAGCGAGCTGCGCAGCGAATTCCAGAGCATCTTCAGGCGGCCCAGCGCGAAGCGTTCGACCGCGAGTTCCTGCAGGGGACGGCCGTCGAGCGCCTGCCACAGCTCGCGCCATGCGCCTTCCGAAGTCCCGCGGCACCCGGCGAAGAGCCCGTCGCGGGCCATACCCAAAAGCCTCTCCGGACGTTCGAACGAATCATCCAGGATGCGTGCGAAACAAGCGAGGCTGAGCAGCAGCGTCGACGGCTCGAGCGTTACGGTTCGATCGCCCTCGAGCTCGGTGAAGATCCACGGATTCCGCAGCGCGCCCCGGCCGATGATCGCGCGGGTGAGCTCGGGATAACGCGCCCGTTTCTCGGCCCAGCGCGCGGCGGAGACGATATCGCCCGAAGCCACGACGGGATAGGGGAGCAGCTCCTGGGCAGCGCGGATCAGATCCCAGCGCGCCTCACCATCATAGCGGTCCTTGCGGGTGCGGCCATGCACCGTGAGCTGTCTCAGGGGCAAAGGCCTGAGGCCTTCGACAAGCTCCGCGAAGGTCTCGGCGTCGTCGAAGCCGGTGCGCATCTTCACGCTGAAGGATGCGGGCGGCAGCCCTTCGGCGACGGCTTCGATGAAACGCACGAAGGTATCGCGCGTCTTGAGCAGGCTGCTGCCCGCCCCGCCGCTCACCGGATTGGGCGAAGGGCAGCCGCAGTTGAGGTCGACGAATTCCGCGCCCGCGTCGAGAAACGCTCGTGCGGCGCGAATAAAATCCTCGGGGCGTGACGCCATCACCTGAGGAATGAGATGATAGGGAACCGGCAGGCCGGCGAGCTCGGGGGCGAAGTCCTCGGGCAGGTGACGCGGATAAGTATCCGTAGCGCGCAGGAAGGGGGTGCCCATAGTATGAGGACGGCTCGCCTGGGAGAACCAAAGGCGAAAGGCAAAGTCACTCACACCTTCCATAGGTGCTAATCCGAATACGATAGGGAGCACGCGTTTCCTCCGAGCCTGGGGTGCGGAAAACTAGCACACAAAAAGCTGCGGAGCCAGTCTCTTGCAGGGCTTCCGCATTCCTGGGGCCAGTAGGTCAAAAAAAATCCTGGTAAAATGATCTTGACAGTGCGAAGCGTAAGCACTCTTTATAAAAGGGTTGGGTCAATCAACCATGAGTCAAAATGACTGCTCATAACTGAAGAGTGTTTAAGTTTCTATCTATCGGTATTGAATACGATTTTCTCAGAAGAGGACGTGGATGGCCGGAAAAGGTTTGATTATCACCGAGAAACCCAGCGTGGCGAAAGACGTCTGTAATGCTCTTGGCGGATTCGAGGAAAAATCCAAAGGCGAATACTACGAGAGCGACGACTATATATGCACTTATGCTGTCGGCCATATCCTGACCTTGCTCGAACCTGAAGATATCAGCACCGCCTTCAAAAGATGGCGCCTCGCCGACCTGCCTATCGTCCCCGAGGAATTCAAGACCAAGCCGGTCCCCAAACAGAAGAACCGCCTCGCGATCATCAAGAAGCTGATCGAACGCAAGGACGTGACGTTCCTCGTGAACGCCTGCGATGCCGCGCGGGAAGGCGAGCTTATTTTCCGCGAGATCGTGAAGTACGTGGGAGTCGAGAAGCCGATCAAGCGCCTCTGGCTCCAGTCGATGACGAAAAAAGCCATCCAGGAAGGCTTCGAGAGCCTGCAGGGCGGCGAAAAATACGAAGGCCTGGCGGCCGCCGCCGAGTGCCGGGCCAACGCCGACTGGCTGATAGGGATGAACGCCACCCGCGCGCTCACCGTCCGCCTCAAATCCAAGAACCAACGCGGCGTCTCGTGGTCCGCGGGGCGCGTGCAAACCCCGACGCTCGGCCTCCTGGTCGAACGGGAGCTCGAGGTCCTCGAACACATCCCGCAGCCTTACTGGACCGTGCAGGGACGCTTCGAGGTCAACGGCCAGATCTACGACGGCACCTGGTTCAACCCCAATTTCGACAAGAAGAACGCGACGCGCGAGCAGAAAGAGGACCGCATCTTCGATAAGAGCAAGGCGGAGACGATCCTCGCCGAGGTAAAAGGCAAGCCCGCGCAGGCCGCCGAAGTGCGGAAGCCCTCGCAGCGGACGCCGCCCCTCCTCTTCGACCTGACCTCGCTGCAGCGGACCGCGAACACGCGCTTCGGCTGGTCGGCGACGCGGACTCTGCGCGCGGCGCAGCGTTGTTATGAAACGCACAAAGTGCTGACCTACCCGCGTACCAGCTCCAAGGTGCTGCCCGAGGATTATAAGGAAGAGGTGCAGCGCATCCTCGCGGCCTTCGGCGGCACGGCGGAATACGGCTCCTTCGCCCAGCATCTGCAGAAGACCGAGCTCTTGAACCAGGACAAGGTCTTCAACAACGAAGGCGTCACGGACCACTTTGCGATCATCCCGACCGGCGAGCTCCGGCCCATGGAAGGCGATGATCAGAAGCTCTTCGACCTCGTCTCGCGCCAGTTCATGGCGGCGTTCTATCCTCCTTCTATCTATGAGGAGGTGGAGCGCACCACGGAAGTCGCCGGCCATGCGTTCCGCTCGCGTCCGCCGCGCGTCCTGAAGCAGGCGGGCTGGGAAGCGGTGTTCGGCAAGGTGCCGGACAACGGGGACAAGGCTTTCGCCCCGCTCGTCCCGGGCAAGGACAAGGCCGAGGGCATCGCGGTGAAAACCGGCGAAGCCGTATTGGAAGAACACGAGACCAAGCCGCCGGCCCGCATCTCGGAAGCCGGCCTGCTCTCCCTCATGGAGAACGCCGGACGCCAGATCGAAAACGAGGAGCTCTCGGAAGCGCTCCGCGGCGCCGACGGCCTCGGTACGGCCGCGACCCGCGCGGATATCATCGAGAACTTGAAGAACCGCGAATACGTCGACGAAAACCTGCGTCCGACGCCCAAGGGCATCCGCCTCATCGATATCCTCCACCGCGTGAACGTCAGCCGCCTGACCTCGGCGGAGCTCACCGGCCAGCTCGAGCTCTTCCTGAACGAAGTGGAGGGGGGCAAACGCTCCTCGCAGGAGTTCATGGCCGAGATCACGAACTACGCGAAGGACGTCGTGGATCGCACCCGCGACTTCGACTTCGAGGAGATCTATCCGGAAGTGGAATCGCTCGGCCCCTGCCCGAACTGCGGCCGCCCCGTGTTCGAGCGCGCCTGGTTCTACGGCTGCTCGGAGAGCACAAAGCGCTCCGATAAGAAATCCTGCGACTTCCTCATCTGGAAGGACTTCAACGGCCGCTACATCAACCCGGGCGTCGTCCGCATGCTGCTCGAGAAGAAGGTCACGCTCGAGCTCGACGGCTTCAAGAACGCCAACGGCAAATCCTACAAGGCCACCCTCGGCCTCGAGAACGGCAAGCTGGTAAGGCAGGTCGTCGACAACAGCGAGGAGCAGGCCGCCGAAGCGAACCTCGAAGTGAATGAGGAGCCGATCGCGCCTTGCCCCCTGCGCTGCGAGAACGATTGCAAGGTCATGGAAACGCCGACCGACTTCGCCTGCACGACGAAGATCAAGTCGCGCGAAGCGGGCGATAAACGCGGCGCGGGCTTCAGCTTCCCGCGCGTGCTCTGCAAACGCGAGCTGAAGCGCCGCGATCTCATCAGCTTCCTCGAGACCAAGGAAACGCCGGTGATCTACGACTTCATCTCGAAGAAGAACCGGAAGTTCAGCGCGAAGCTCGTGATGGAGAACGATTGGAACGGCTTCCGCTTCGAGTTCCCGCCTCGCGGGAAAAAAGGCAGCGCGGCGGAGACGGAGGCGGAAGCGAGCTCGGAAGCCTCGACGGCCGAAGAGAAGCTGGTGCACAAGAACGCCGAAGACGCCGTGATGCAGGAATCTTAGCAATTCCTGCCCATTTACAAGGAAGCCTCATCTGTGGATGAGGCTTTTTTTTCGCTGGATCATGATGAAAACGGAAGGTTCACGCACGTGAAACTTCCTAAGTAAAACTTAGCGGGAAAACTAGGCAAATATGCGCACTGCAACACTTTGTTATCGTTGAGTTAATTTTTGCACAGAATCGCACGCTACCCAAAAAACAGCGCACAATTCTGCCAGTTTTTTCACAATTTTCGAAAAAACCCGTCCCGGCGCGGATTTCGGGACAACCTTCCCTAGAATTCAAAGTCACATCGCTTGCAATTGATGCACAATATTACCAAAGAAAGATGTCTTTTTGGCATTGAGAATTGGTCGTAACACTGCATATTGCGAGTACAGCTATGAAGAAGATCGCACTTCTCGTTATTAATGATCATCCTATCGTTCGTGAAGGTCTTACTCAGGTTCTCGATCGTTTCGAAGAGCTGCATGTCGTATCCAGCGGGCCCTCGTCCTATCAAGTGAAAGATCTGGTCCAGCGTCTGCAACCCGATATCCTCCTCATGGATATCCAATCCATGGCCTCTATCTATCAGATGGCATCCGAAGCGCTGAGCGTGAAGGCCGATCTTCACCTCGTGCTCACCAGCTCCCTCCCGCTCCCTGAATACCAGCGCATCGCGGAACGCATCGGCGCCAAAGGCCTGATGTCGGCCTTCGATGAGCCCGAGCAGCTGCTCGCCGGCCTGCGTTCGATCGCCGAAGGCGGTCTTTACTTCCAGATCAACGGTTCGATCCGCCCCCTCGTGCAGAAACATCGCGACGGCATCAACGGCCGCCTCGAGCATCCTCTGAGCCCCCGCGAGGTCGATGTCCTGTGCTGCGTGGCTCAAGCCATGACGGCCAAGGAAATCGCCCTCGACCTGTCGATCAGCGTGAAGACGGTGGACCGGCACAAGGCCAACATCATGAATAAACTGAATATGCGCTCCCAGATTGAGCTGGCGCGCTATGCGATTCGGAACGGCTTCGTAGAGGTTTAAGATAAGCCGGAAGTCGATTCTGCAAAGGGAAAGCCCGTCGATCTCGCGATCAGACGGGCTTTTTCTTCGGAGTGGGTCTTCTCAGTCGTGGAATTCGTTCGACTTGCTCGTGTTCTTGAGATCAGCCATCAGCTGGTTGATCTTCTCGAGGCTCGTGCGGATGCGTTGCATGCGATCACCGAAGTCGTCGGCTTCCGGGGTGCGGAAGTGGGGGCTGCCCTTGAGTTTGCCATCGAGGTGGCTCACGTGCAGCGGGGTACGGCCTTTGGCGATCTGAGTCTCGAGCTCACGGGTCTTCTTAAACTGGGTGAAGTCCACAACTTTGGAATTGGTCTCATTCGATTTCATGACAACAGCCTCATCAACAGCAACAACAGGTGGAAGTAGAGCAACAGCAATAGGGAAAAGAGCAAGGGAACAATCGAACTAGATCAAGGAACTATGAGCAACCTTATGTTTAAGGGATGGTCTCTCTAACTAAGGGTCGATCAGTGCTTCAGACGGTACGAACGGATAACGCCTTTGTTGGCCTTCTCCCGATCGTTCTGCATACGGCTGCCATTGTCCGAGTTGCGCTTCATGATGGAACTCCAGTCGAATTCCGCGGGAGCCACGGCCTGCGGCTGGGCGTTCGAAGGCGCTGATTCAGAGGTTTTGCTCGAGCGATCTTTGAGTGAGATAACTTTGGATTCGCTCTTGTTGACAGATTCCATTACACCCTCCAGTCGAACATCTAATCTAGTAGTGAGCATCTGCAGCTTGGAACGACTCGAACTGCTGATGGTATTCAAGCAATCCGCATGCCAAGTCTCAGAGGCGTTCCCAGTCCTGTTTATGGCCGAAATTTGCCAAGGATTTCGCGGTCTGACTTATTTGGTTTCGGTCCGTGTCCGCTGGACGTTATGACAGCGTTGAGTTTGGTGTCAAGTTTCTTTTCAAACCGCTAGATTTCCAGATATCATAGTTAGAACAAATCAAAACCCCTGTAAAGAGGAGCTATTTGCCTACCCTTGACTTTCTTTCAACGTCCGACGCGATGGGGTAAAGTTGAATACTTCTCAAGACTTAGGCATTCTTTTACAGGTGAAGGCGGGGCTGACGGAGAAGTTCTATAAAGCCTATGATCCTTCACGGCTCCTTACCGAATGGCGAGCCGCCGAAGCGGGGCAAAGGCCTCTAAATGGGGCGGGGCGGCACTTCCAGAGCTTTCATATCAAGAGTCCGATCAAGGGCTTAGACCTCGCCCTCAATATCGCGCGCGAAACCTTCCTGAACGATCGCTCAGACCTTATACGAAACTGGCAGCAGGCTTGCGAAAAGCTTCAGGCTTTCAGCCGGAACGAAGCTCTCCTCCCGCCTTTCGAGATCCTCAGCCGGGAAGGGGACGGCCTCGCCGTGGTGATGCCCTTCTGCGAGGAGGCTGTCGCCGCCGCCGAACTTCGGCACGAGCCGCTCAAAGGCTATCTCGATCAGCTGAGCGCCGCCCTCGGGGGAGCGGGGCTCGCCCTGGACGACTACTGGCAACTCAGGCGTTGCCAGGGCCATCCGTTCGTCATCGATTTCTCGGAGTTGAGGATGCAGGCGGAAGGCGCGGGGCCGAGGCTCAGGAGATGACCTGCATGAGATCGGGGAGGTTGCGGTAGAGGCCGTTGTAGTCGAGGCCGTAGCCGATCACGAACTCCTTCGAGATCTCGAAGCCCGTGTAGTCGATCTTCATGGGCACCTTGTGCGCCTCGGGCTTGGAGAGCAGGCAGCAGATCCTCAGGCTGCGCGGCTTCCTGAGTTCGAAGACCCGGCGCAGGTAATCGATCGTGTGGCCGGTATCGATGATGTCTTCGACCAGGATGATGTCCTGGCCTTCCATATCCTTGCTCAAGTCGTTGGTGATCCGGACCTGGCCCGTCGACTGCATCCCCTCGTAGCTCGAGACGCCGATGAATTCGATTTCGGCGTCGACCGCGATCGCCCGCGCGAGGTCGGACAGGAAGATGAAGGAGCCCTTCAGCACCCCGATGAGAGTGATTTTGCGGCCCTGGTAGTCCTGGGTTAT
Source organism: Oligoflexus sp. (assembly GCA_030151925.1). GTDB lineage: Bacteria > Bdellovibrionota_B > Oligoflexia > Oligoflexales > Oligoflexaceae > Oligoflexus. The sequence goes on along the minus strand of JASLCY010000207.1, from coordinate 1,626 downwards.
GAGTTCGCCCAGCTCCTTTACGCGGGCCTGCAGCTTTTCAGCGGGAATCAGGGTACGGGTGGTCAGTCCATTCATGGTTTAGGCTCCGGTGTGGGAAGGGGCGCTGCGTCGCTCGCATCTAAGCTGAAAAAGTTGCTCGACGCCAGTACAAAGAGAGGACTTTTTTCGCCCTCCTGCCCATCCGCCATCAGAACCTCGATCCTAAGGACGTGGGAGTTGGTTTTAAGACGCAGCTTAAGCGTGAAGGTCTGCTCCGCAGCGTCTCCCGCAGTGACTTTATCCTCGCTCAGCATCTCGTCCTGATCATAGGTGCGGATGATGAGTTCATGCCGCCTGATGTCAGGACCTCGCAGCGTCACCTTCAGATCGGAGTCCGCGGCCTTCACCGCCGGCAGCAGGAGCTCCGTGCGGTAGCCGAGCGTATAGCGCCCTTCGTGGAGGTCGGCGCGGACCCTCTGCGCCGGGAGCGTGTCGTTCTTCTTGAAGTGAGCAAGGAACAGCGCCGGCACCCTGGCTCCGAACTGAGGGCCGTTGAAGGAGGCGGCCGCGAAACGCAGCGGTCGCGACTCCTTCTGCTGGAGGTTCTGCGCGACCTTGAAGAAAGCCGGCGCCGCCGCCGGTTCCAGGCAGCCGAAGATCTCGAGTATATCGGGCCTCAGCGTCTGCGCGATCCAATCGTATTCCGATAATTCAAAACCCGGCGCCGGGCAATCGAGCACCAGATCGATCGTGCGGTCCTTGTCGCGGCCGCGGACGAATTCGACGAACGACTTGAGCGAGCTGCCGCCCGGTTTGTCCTTGAGGAAGTTGTCCCAGGCGATCTCCATGTCCCTGCTCACGGGAAAGGCGTGCATCGAGAGGCCGAGCTCGGCGTCGAAGGCCGCGAGCGTCGGTATCGTCTGGATGCCGCCCGTACCGGAATCCTTGAAGTTGCTGCTGGTCATAACGCGGATGCCGGTCGCCGCGATCTGCTCTTCGCTCACCGCTTCCCGGTCGGCGCTGACGCTGGCCCTCACGGTCAGGTCGCGGGTATCGCCGCCGCCGGGGCATTCGAGGCTCTGGGTGCGTTCGGGCAAAATCGTCAGGCGCTGATCGCAGAAGATGCGGTAGCCGTCATAGATGCGAACGTGATAATCGCCGGTCGGAAGCTTCAAGGCGAAGGGCCACTTCGCGCGGAGGAGCGTATTGGTGCTGAGCAACGATCGTTCGCCGGGAGGAATCCAGGCCTCCAGCGTTTTCCCGTCCGTGTGAGCGGCGCTGCGTATTTCGACGAAGGCCGGACCGCGAGAACTCAAATTGAGGATGGTTGCGCCTTTTTTGAGAGGAGGAAGGACGATCGGTTCCTTTAATTTTTTATTAAGTTTCGTTTTTTTGAGCATGCCAGAGCTGTCTGCGTAAAGGACGTCAAGTTTCTCGCGCGTGAGGGCCGCTAGATCGAGCGTCTCACCTTCACGGATCGGGAGAAGAGAACGGAACGAGCCCTGCTTATTATAGATGAGAAGGGTTTGCCAGAACGGTTGGTCCGGAGGCTTGACCGCGGGCGACGCGATGCGCCACGAGTTGAGGGAACCGGACGATTTCTGGCAATTCGCCTCGGGTTTGTCGCTCGTATAGCACGGGAGGCGT
>JASLCY010000146.1 GCA_030151925.1 Oligoflexus sp. | reverse complement strand
GTTCTGGCTCACGTGGAAGGTCGGATCTTCGGCTTCAAAACGCTCAAGGGCCTTCGACATCTTCGCGGCGTCGACCGTCGATTTCGGTTCGATCGCGATCGAGATCACGGCTTCCGGGACGTCGAGGGATTCGAGGACGACCGGATCCTTCGCATCGCACAGCGTATCGCCGGTCGCGACGATCTTGAGGCCCGAAACCGCCGCGATGTCACCCGCGCTGATTTCCGGCACTTCGTTCCTCTGGTTCGCTTCCATCTTGAGGATCTTCGAGATGCGCTCACGCTTCTCGGTGCGCGGGTTGTAAACGGTTTCGCCGTTCTTGAGCACACCCGAGTAGACCCGCACATAAGTGATCTGGCCGACGAAGGGGTCGGTCTGGATCTTGAAGGCCAGCATCGTCAGGGGTTCGGCGGCCGAACGCTCGCGCTCGATGGTCTTCTCCGGATTTTTGGGATCGGTACCAACCACCGTCTTCACGTCGAGGGGCGAAGGCAGGTAATCGACCACAGCGTCGAGGAGCGGCTGGATACCCTTGTTCTTGAAGGCCGAGCCGCAGAATACGGGCACGATCTTCAGCGCGATGCAGCCCTTGCGAGCCGCGCGTTTGATCTCTTCGATCGTCAGGGCCTGGCCCTCGAGATACTTCTCCATCACCTGGTCGTCGAATTCCGAGACGGATTCGATCAGCTGCTCACGAGCGAGCGCCGCATCATCCGCGAGCTCGGCGGGAATATCGGTTTCCTGGAAGTCCTGGCCCGTGCCTGAGTTATCCCAGACCAGAGCTTTCATGCGCACGAGGTCGATCACGCCGCTGAAGCCGTCTTCCTGCCCGATAGGGAGCTGGAAGGGGACCGGGTTCGCGGCGAGGCGGTCGCGCATCGACTGAACGGATTCTTCGAAGTTCCCGCCCACGCGGTCGAGCTTATTGATGAAGCCGAGGCGGGGGACCTTATATTTATCGGCCTGACGCCACACCGTTTCCGACTGCGGCTCCACCCCGTGGACGCCGTCGAACACCGCGATCGCCCCATCGAGGACGCGGAGCGAACGCTCGACTTCCACGGTGAAATCCACGTGGCCCGGGGTATCGATGATATTGATCGTATGATCCTTCCAGAAACAGGTCGTCGCCGCCGCGGTGATTGTGATCCCGCGCTCCTGCTCCTGCTCCATCCAGTCCATGGTCGCGCTGCCGTCGTGCACTTCACCGATCTTGTGAATCTTTCCCGTATAGAACAGGATACGCTCGGTGGTGGTAGTTTTACCGGCATCGATGTGGGCCATAATCCCGATATTACGAAGTTTCGCTAGGTCGCTGGTTTTCATGGATCATCTCACGAAGGTGATGGCGGAACAGGTCAAAAAAAAACTGTCCGCATAGGGCCTTCCGAAGAAGGCTTCTGCGAACAGTTTTAGACTAAAATGCTTTAGATTACCAACGGTAGTGAGCAAACGCTTTGTTTGCTTCAGCCATCTTATGAACGTCTTCACGACGCTTGATGGTGGCACCGCGCTTGTTAGCAGCGTCGAGGAGCTCGCCAGCGAGACGCTCAACCATACTCTTGCCGCTACGTTTACGAGAGAACTCGATCAACCAGCGGAGGGCGAGGGCTTGACGACGCTCAGGACGGATCTCGATCGGCACTTGGTAGTTCGAGCCACCGACGCGGCGAGATTTAACTTCGAGCAACGGTTTAGCGTTGTCGAGAGCTGTCTTGAAGGTTTCAACCGGATCGAGACCTTGTTTTTTGATCTCATCCATCGCGCCGTAGAAAGCTTTTTCTGCAGCAGCTTTTTTACCATCGCGCATCATGCTGTTGATGAACTTCGTGATGACTTGGTCTTTGTAAACTGGATCCGGAAGGATCTCTCTTTTTTGTGCGCCGTGGCGACGAGCCATGAGTCACTCCAATTATCAGCGTTTCGTTTTAATTAGCTTTTTGGTCTTTTTGCGCCGTACTTACTACGAGCTTGACGACGAGCGTTGACACCCGAGCAGTCGAGCGAGCCGCGTACGATGTGGTAACGAACACCTGGCAAGTCTTTCACTTTACCACCGCGAACGAGCACAACGCTGTGTTCTTGAAGGTTGTGGCCCTCACCACCGATGTACGAGGTAACTTCGATGCCGTTGGTAAGACGTACACGAGCTACTTTACGCAAAGCGGAGTTCGGTTTTTTAGGAGTCGTTGTATAAACGCGCGTACAAACACCGCGTTTCTGAGGAGACGACTTCAGAGCCGGAGACTTGGTCTTCGTGTACTGAACCGTTCTTCCCTTAGCAATCATCTGGTTGATAGTAGGCAAGATGCTCTTTCCTTCAAAATGCGCTTATTCGAACTGAAAAGTTTCCTAAGAAGCGGGGTGCAGGTTACAGCAAGTCCCTTATTGGATTCTTCCTGATCCACAGGACTTCGTCTCGGTTCGAACTTAATTACCTAACGCGAGGCATGTATCAGTAGCAAGTCAAGGTAAAGAAAGCAAGTCCAATCTGCCTTTCATTCGGTCCTGAAAAGCAGAAGGGAACCCGAGGCCAGGCCCCGGGTTCCCTCGAATGCTTTACATCAAAACGGCCGACTTAGTGGCTGGCTTCCAGAGCCGTTGCCCGTACCGCTGCTTCGTCCTGAGCACCGCGTACACGCGACTCAAGGCGACGGTATTGAGCCGAACCCGAACCAGCTGGAACAAGACGTCCCATAATGACGTTTTCTTTCAAGCCGCGAAGGTGGTCAACCTTGCTGTTGATCGCCGCTTCCGTAAGAACCTTGGTCGTCTCTTGGAACGAAGCAGCCGAAATGAAGCTGTCGGTCGAGAGCGAGGCCTTGGTGATACCGAGCAAGACGGGTTCAGACAGGGCTTCCTGGAGTCCTTGTGCGCGCAGCTGGGCGTTGACCGTTTCGAACTCGGTACGCTCAACCTGCTCGGCAGGAAGGAACTTGGAATCACCTGGGCTGAGGACCTTCACACGACGGCACATTTGACGCACGATGGCTTCAATGTGCTTATCGTTAATCTTCACGCCTTGGAGACGGTAAACATCCTGGATCTCATCCACGAGGTACTTCGCAAGAGCGATGTGACCGAGGATGCGGAGGATGTCGTGCGGACTCGGCGAACCATCGACGAGGGTCTGACCCTTACGAATATAGTCGCCTTCCGTAACGATGATGTGACGTCCCTTTGGAACCGAGAAATCCTGGCTCACGCCGTCATCGCCAACGACGATGAGCTTACGTTTGCCTTTCGAGTCGGCGCCGAAGGTCACAGTACCGTCGCGATCGGACATGATCGCGTAATCCTTGGGTTTACGAGCTTCGAAGAGTTCCGCAACGCGAGGCAAACCACCGGTGATGTCCTTGGTTTTCGCCGTCTCACGCGGGATCTTCGAGATAATGTCACCTGGCATCACTTCCGCGCCGTCATCGACGAAGATCGTGGTACCGACCGGCAAGTTGTAGCGAGCATCGCGTTTACCGTCGACGGAAACCACTTTGCCCGTGCTTTGATCGGTGATCTCGATCGAAGGCTTGAGGTCCGTGCCGCGGGTTTCGATAACCACTTTACGCACGAGGAAGGTCGCTTCATCGGTACGTTCCTCGACCGATTGGCCTTCACGCAAGTCGTGGTACTTCACGCGACCGCCCACTTCCGCGAGGATAGGATTCGCGAACGGATCCCATTCGATGAGAGGCATGCCCGCTTCGACTTCCTGGCCTTCCTTGACGAGAAGGGTGGAACCGTAAGTGACCGGATAAACCTCGCGAACCGACCCTGTATCCTTATCGGTGACTTTGATCTCACCGTTACGGCTGAGGACGACTCGTTTACCTTCGCGGTTGGTGACCACGTTGATGCGTTCGAATTTCACGATGCCGGAGAAACCGGTATCGCGGGTGTTCTTTTCAACTTTGTGCGAGACGGTACCACCGAAGTGGAAGGTACGCATCGTCAGCTGGGTACCCGGTTCACCGATCGACTGGGCCGCGATAACGCCGATCGCCTCGCCCACGTTGATGAGGTGGCCCGTGGCCAAGTCGCGGCCGTAACACTTCGCGCAGATACCCGTACGGGCCTGGCAGGTGAGGACCGAGCGGATCCGCACGAGCTCGACGCCGGCTTCGTCGGTTTTCTTTGCGAGGCCTTCATCCACCAGAGCTCCCGATTCCGCGATGACTTCGCCCGTGGCCGGGTGATTGATGCCATCGAGGATCACGCGGCCGAGGATACGGTCGCCGATCGATTGCTTGATGTCCGCGCCTTCACGCAGAGGAACCATGGTGATGCCCTGACCCGTACCGCAGTCGATCTCCTGGATCACACAGTCTTGGGCGACGTCGACGAGACGACGGGTGAGGTAACCGGAACTTGCCGTTTTAAGAGCCGTATCCGCGAGACCTTTACGAGCGCCGTGGGTCGAGGTGAAGTATTCGAGAACCGAGAGGCCTTCGCGGAAGTTCGCGGTGATCGGCGTCTCGATGATCTCGCCCGAAGGCTTGGCCATGAGACCGCGCATACCCGCGAGCTGGCGAATCTGCTGAGCGGAACCACGAGCACCGGAATCGGCCATCATGAAGATCGAGTTCGAGCTGTCGACTTCGCGGTCGACGCCCTTGTGATCTTTCCTGGTCTGCTTCGCGATGTTCTTGAACATCTCTTCTGCGATGTTCTCGGTCACTTTCGCCCAGATATCGATAACTTTGTTGTAACGCTCACCTTCGGTCAGGAGACCTTCGGAATATTGCTCTTTGATGCGTTTGACTTCTTCGTACGCTTCGTCGAGGAGGCGACGTTTTCCGTCCGGCACGACCATGTCGCCGATGGCGATCGACAGACCCGCTTTGGTCGAGTAGCGATAGCCCATCGCCCGCAGGGAGTCGGCGAGGAGGACGGTCTTCTTCGGACCGGCGATACGGAAGGTCTGGTCGACGAGGGCCGCGAGCTCTTTTTTGCCGAGGCGACGGTTGATGACGTCGAACGGCAGTTCGTCCGGGAGGACTTCCGAGAGCAGCACGCGACCGACGGTCGTCTCGTAGCGTTTACCGTTGACGCGGACGGTCACGGGCGCCTGGAGCTGGACTTCGTTGTGGTCGTAGGCGACGCGGACTTCTTCGATCGAACCGAAGGTCTTACCGGCGCCGACGGCACTGATATTCTCTTTGGTCATGTAGTAGATGCCGAGGACGATATCCTGCGTGGGCACGATCACGGGCGAACCGGAAGCGGGGCTCAGGATGTTGTTGGTCGACATCATGAGGACGCGGGCTTCCATCTGCGATTCAACCGACAGCGGCACGTGAACGGCCATCTGGTCACCGTCGAAGTCCGCGTTGAACGCGAAACACACGAGCGGGTGGA
>JASLCY010000130.1 GCA_030151925.1 Oligoflexus sp. | reverse complement strand
CTTCTGGGCGTCGAGCAGCAGCGTGATCTGCTCCTGCAGGCCGCGGTAAGCGCCGACCCGCTGTTTTTCCAAATCGTTCATGCGCATCTCGACGGTCGCCAGCGTCTCGCGCAAAGGGGCGACCAGCTGCGAAACCGCCTGCTTCCGCAGCTCGAGATCGCCCTGCGCCTTCTCCTGCTGCTGCCCGAGGACGGTCTGGGCGAGCTGGAGGAAGCTCTCGCCGTTCTTGCGCAAGGCTTCGCCGGAGAGCGACTGGAAGCTCTCGCGCAGACGCGCTTCCGCCGCCTCGAGCAGGGCGATGCGTTCACGATGCGCCTTGTCCTGCTGCTCGAGCTCGGTTTCGAGCCGGGCGGCATGAATGCTCAGCCCTTGCGCCTCGCGGAGCTGGGCCTCCCACTTCGCCTGCGCTTCGATCGCCCGGCGCTCGGCTTCGTTCTTCGCCAGGGCGAGCTCCTCGTTCTGAACGGCGACGGCCCTGTATTTCATGAAAAAGACGAGGCAGCCGCCCAGGGAGAGGGCGGTGACGATGAGAGGCCAGATCCCTTGCATGTGACGACTCTTTCTTTATTTGAGAGGCTTCTTCGGACCGGTCACCACCGAATCGGGGCGGCCTATGCACTGGTAATGATAGCCCTTGGCGATCAAGGCCTTGCCATCATACTGGTTCCTGAGGTCGAAAACGGCCTTCCCGCGCAGGAGGTCGAAGGCCTTGTCCCAATTCGGGCGGCGGTACTCGCTCCACTCGGTGACGAGCACGAGGCCGTCGGCCCCGCGCAGAGCGTCGTAGGCTTCGGTCGTGTAGGTCAGGCCCGGATGTTTGCCGAAGTCGAGATCGAAATTCTCGATGCCTTCCGGATCGTGGGCCACGACGAGGGCGCCGGCGTCGAGCAGACGGCGGATGATGACTTTGGCCGGCGTTTCCCGGATATCATCGGTCCCCGGTTTGAAGGTCAAACCCCAAACGGCCAGGGTCTTGCCCTTAAGCGAAGGATAATGGGCGAGAATCTTCTGCACGGAGTACTCGCGCTGATTCTCGTTCGCCCGCTCCACCGCGCTGAGGACCTGCAGCTCGGCGCCGTGCGAGCGCCCCGACCGCACCAGGGCGGCGACGTCTTTCGGGAAACAGGATCCACCGTAACCCGGGCCGGGGTGGAGGAACTTCTTCCCGATCCGAGGATCAGCCCCCATCGCGATCCGCACGTTATCGACGTTCGCGCCGACCTTCTCGCAAAGGATCGCCATCTCGTTCATGAAACTGATGCGCGCGGCGAGCATAGCGTTCGAACCGTACTTCGCGAGCTCGGACGAACGTCGGTCCATCACGAGGAGACGGCCCGGATCGTCGAGGATGAACGGGTCATAGATATCTTTGAAAATAGGTATGACTGATTGGTCATCAAGACCAATCACAATACGATCGGGATGCAGGAAGTCATCGACCGCCGCGCCTTCCTTGAGGAACTCGGGGTTCGAGGCGACAGTGATCCGCAGTTTCAGCTTACGTTTGTCCAGCTCCTCCTGGACGACGCTCTCGACGAGGTCGCAGGTTCCGACCGGGACCGTGGACTTCACGACCACGACGGTATCATGATCGATGGTCCTGCCTATGCTATGGGCAACGGACTTCACATGGCTGAGGTCGGCCGTCCCGTCCTCCCCCGGCGGCGTGCCCACCGCGATGAAGATCACGCGGCTCAAGCTGAGGGCTTCCCCTATGTCCGTCGTGAAATGCAAACGTTCATGCGCTTGGTTGCGTTGCATCATGCCTTCGAGTTCGGGTTCGAAGATGGGACACTGCCCGGCTTTCAGTCTGGCGACTTTCTCGGCGTTCAAATCCACACAGGTGACGTCGTGTCCGACCTCGGAGAGACAGACGCCCGTCACCAATCCTACGTACCCCGTACCAACGATAGCTAAGCGCATGCGAACATCCTGAAAATTCGGGTTTTCCCAAGTCAAGTTACTATGAACGAGGACCCGCCGGGGAACAAGCGGAAAAGGCCGCATTTCCCGGACATTTAAAGCTCGCCTAAATGGATGAGCGAAGCATATATTACCCAGGCGGATTGCAGGGATGGATCCGAAATGTTATTCTTGGACCATGACATAAATCCTAGAAGTCATTTCTAATCAAAACCACATGAGTGCACGAACGAAGTATGGCTGATGACAAAACCATAATCGCCGACCCCGGCTCCAGCATCTTCAATCCGCCTAAAAAGTCGGCTGCCTGTCTCGTGCAGTACAGCGGGACCAACCTTGGCAAGCGCTACGTCCTCGACCACAACGAAATGACCGTGGGACGCGCCCCGACCGTGGATATCGTCATCAATGAGCAGAGCGTGTCCCGCTCGCATGCTCAGTGCGTGCAAAAGGGCGAAGAAGTCGAAATGGTTGACCTCGGCTCTTCGAATGGCACCTATATCAACGACAAAAAGGTCACAGGTCGTCAGACCCTGCGTGACGGCGATATCGTCCGCCTCGGCAACATCGTCTTCAAGTTCTTCGCTCAGGGCAACGTCGAGAACGTGTTCCACGACAAGATCTATCGCATGGCGACGATCGACGTGGGGACCAACACCTTCAATAAGAAATACCTGCTCGAGTCGCTCGAATCCGAGTTCAAGTTCGCGCGCGCCTATGCCCGCCCGCTCTCGATCATCTACTTCGACCTCGACTTCTTCAAGAAGGTGAACGACACCTACGGCCACAGCGTCGGTGACGGCATCCTCCGTGAGACCGCGTCGCTCGTGAAGTCGACGATTCGTAAAGACGATATCTTCTGTCGTTACGGCGGCGAAGAATTCGTCATCCTCTTGCCCTCCACGGACGCCAAGACCGCTTACGAGCTGGCCGAACGCATTCGTCAAAGCTTCGAGAACCACAAGTTCGACATCCAGGGGAACATCATCAAGCAGACCGTCTCGATGGGCGTGTCGCAGTTGATACCCAAAATGAACGGACCGGAATCTCTTCTTGAGGACGCAGACAAAAAGTTGTACCAATCAAAGACGGATGGACGGAATCGAGTCACGATCTGAGCCTCCGTGCCTCTTCTCCCAGGATTCGGAGCCGATCGCATGAAGTTTGCCTCTATGATGGCGGGACTCTTCCTACTCACAGGTTGTCTCAGCACTATCGATTCCACTCATCTGCAGACCCCGACCCCGGTTCCTGACGATTCCGATTACTACCAAAGCTATACCCAGGCCTCGCAGCAGTTCGATTTCATCGACCACTTCGAGACCAAGTACAAGGTGCACATCACGCAGCTCACGCCCGCGTTCCGGACGGCCCTCGCGAAGCGCCACGAGCAGATCTTCCTCGAGCCCCAGCCGCTGCTGACCGAGGCCTCGCAGAAGACCGCGTTCTTCGTCACGCTCTACTCGCGCGACCACAACCTCGCGGACATCGCCGACGAGCGCCTCTGGACCGTCCAGCTGCGCACCGGCACCAGCGTGCTGAAGCCCAGCCTGATCAAGCCGATCAAACCGAAGGAGCGTTGGGCGCCCTTCTTCCCGGATATCAACGTGTGGAGCTCGGAGTACCTCGTGCTCTTCGATCGCGCCCCGGCCGCGAACCAGCCGGACGCCGTGAACGCGGTGAGCGAATTCATCCTCGCCTCGCCCGACGGCAGCATCACGACCCGCTGGTGAGCCCTCTCCCTTGTTTCTTAACGATTCCTTCAGAAACGCCGCAGCTCATGGCTTGCGGCGTTCGTCAAGATCACCCCAACCGACGATAAAATTTTTTCCGGAGAGCAATCTCTAGGAAGCACTGCCCTTTTCTCGAAAACTCGCCCTTGCATTAAAGCCTTACCCGCCATGGATTTGACCAGGCTCGCCACGACTTTGCTAAAATAAAATTACATACCAGAACGTTCGATTTTCGCATCAAGGAGGCTCTATGCCACGTTATGATCGCGGTGATATCCTTATGGAACTAATCGAGTTGTGCCGTGACATCAAGTCGGAGATCCACCAGCAGCTCGCCTACTATCGGGCCAGCGTCTACAAGACCGAGACTGCGGAGCAAATCGAGATCAAAATCAAGCAGCTTCAGGTACTGGCCGAGCTCTGCGGCAATGAAGATCTCTGCGACGCCTTCAGAGACTACGACGAGATGAAGAAGAACGGCCTGAAAAACATGGTTCCCGGCGAATGCTTCCTAAG
>JASLCY010000104.1 GCA_030151925.1 Oligoflexus sp. | reverse complement strand
AACATATAACGCCAAATCCCCGGAACCGTATGGATTCCGAGCTTCATCGGCCGTAAAAGATCGCTGGGGACCGCGCTCAAGGGTTCATCTCATTTCTGGTAGTGGCACTGGACGAATTTCTTCCCGCTGCCGCAGGGACAAGGCGCGCCTTTGGCAATCTTCTCGGGTTTGCCGTCGTTCTCAAACTCGCCCGAATGGTAGTACCAGCGCCCGTCGATCCGATCGAACTCACTGGTCTCGTGCAGCACTTCGAGTCTATTGTCGAGTATGAGGCTGGCGCGGAACTCGACCTCGCCCTCGTCGCCTTCCTCGTCCGAGCCGAGGATCTCGAGCCTCACCCAGTTATTGGGTTCGTCGCTGCCGAGATCGTCCGGCCTCGTCTCAGGATGCCAGGTAGCGAGCAGGTAAGGGACATCGTTCAAGACGAAAGCCGTATAACGGCTGCGCATCAAGAGTTCTGGCGTCGGCGCCGCCGCGCCGCCTCGAATGAAGCGGCCGCAGCAGTCCATGAAGTTCTTTTGCGTGCCGCAGGGGCACAGGCTGGGTTCTTGGCTCATGAGGGTTTGTTCGAACCGTAATAAGAAAAGACTTTTTTAAGCAGAGCCGTGGAACGTTCTACCGGATTCTCGCGAATCTGCTTCTCCTGGTTGGCGATTTCGACGAACAGCGCATCGACGGCCTTGTTGCTCACATAATCGTCGAGGTTCACGGCAGGCACGGATACGCCGGCGACCATCGCCGCGGGCTTGACCGAAGTCATCAGCTGATTATAGATATGGCCGACCTGATTTTTCTCGGTGGCCTTCGCTACGATCGGCTTGAACGTGTCCACCAGCTTCTGTTCGCTCGTCGACTTGAAGTAGGTCGTCGCCGCGTTTTCAGGGCCAGTGAGGATCTTCACGACGTCCGAGAAAGTCATCTTGGTGATCGCGTCCTTGAAGATAGGCATCGCGGAGGCGGTCGCCTGCTCGGCGGCGGTGTTCAAACTCTTCTCGAAGCCATCGACGTAACTGCTGAGGCCGACCGAACGAGCGAGGTTGGTCGCCTTTTGCAATTCGGTCGGGATCACGATGTGATGGATCGAATCGGTGAAGCCGCCTTGTTTCGAGAGGAGGCTGACGCCGTAGCTCACGCCTTTCTCCAGGGCTTCCTTGGTCGCCGAGGCGGATTCGGACTGAGTCGGCGCCACGTTGCTCTGGGCGGCGGACATAACCGCCCCCAGATTCTGGTCGAGGCCCGCACAACCTGCGCTGAAAACGAGGAGGGCCGATATTATCACGTATGGTTTCATCATCTTAAAGCTCCACTTTCAAAATCACCTGTCGGAATAGCCGTAGCTGAGGACCGCTAGTTCTATCACAGACAGGCGTGGAGGTTTAGTGATTTTTGGTCATGAAACCTTATCGATTAATCGTTCGCGGCCGGCTGCTGCAGCAGACAGCCCTCGACGCTCAGGTCGATCGCGCCGCCCGCATCGCGGCAGCTGTAGAGCCAGTAGGTTTCCTGCGCGTAACCGAAACCCTTGGTCGCCGTGATGCTGCCGTCGGCGTTGACTTCGCAGGGATTGTTCTCCGTGCATTTCTTGCCGCTTTCGTTGATCGTGTTATTCACGGCCACCACCGTGCGGGTGCCGGCCGCGAGGACGGGCGAACCCGAAGTGCCGCCGATCACGTCGCAACCGGGACGGCTGTAGCGAACGGAATCATGGAACGTCCAATCGCCTTCTTCCAGCGTCGACGCGATCGCTTCGATCGAGCAGCTGTAGCCTTTCTTCCAATAACCCGAGATCACCTGGATCGCGGTGCCGACCGCAGGCGCCTCGCGCGCGAGCGTCAGGGCTTCCGCCTGGTATTTCGCATGGAGGTCGGCATAGGTCTCCTTCAGGCGATAGAGCGCGAGGTCGGTTTTGGTCATCGCCCCGTAGACGAGGAGATCGGCGTGCACCGAGCCGACTTTCGAAGCCTTGTCATTGAGCAGGCTGATCGTGCGATTCGCGGCCTGATTCACATAGACGACACCTGGATCGATGAGGCTGCCCGTGCAATGGCCGTTGGTGAGGACGAGGGCTTGGTCGGTCTCGAGGCTGTCGTCGAAACGAACGACGCTGCCCGAGCAGTTGCTGAAAGCCACGATGCCCGTGAAGTCATAAGAGGCAGCGGCGCGTTCGGGGACCAGGGGCCCCGGAGGCAGGCGGTCGAGCGATGGAAAAGCCAGGGCTGAGCCGCTGCATAAAACCATAACGATAGGGAGCAAATTTTTAAACATGGACATCCTCTCACCTGCACAGGTTTGCCCCAGATAGAGACGGCTCTAAATGGGTATGAACACTAATTATTTCTTGGCTATGTGAGAGAAGGCAAGATCAGCAAATCTAAAGAAGGGATTCGAAAAAGTTCAAATATTCAACACCGACCATCGGTTTCACCATATAACCGTCGGCCCCCAGCGACGATGCGCGCTGCTTGTCGTCTTCGAAGCTCGAATGCGTAAACATCATGATCTTGGGCTGCACCGCGAAGGAATGGTCGCCGCGGATGCGCTCCAAGACTTCGAATCCCGTCATCTCCGGCATGTTGATGTCGAGCAGCACGAGGGCCGGCGCACGGCTCTCATCGGCTTTCCTGGCTTCGAGGTAGGAGAGGAGCTGAGCGGCCGAGTTCAAAGGCACGAACTTATTCTTGAGATGCGAACGTCCGTAGAAAAGCTCGGCGATTCGCAAATCCATGTCGGAGTCGTCCACCATGATCACTTCATTTTGATTGGTAAGATTGATCAAAAGCTCACCTCCGCGAGCGTGAATTTGAAGGCCACGCTCTCACCCTCATTTTCAACCCAAATGCGGCCGCGGTGTCTATCGACGATTTTCTTGGCCTTCGTCAGGCCCAGGCCGAGATGCTGCCACTTCTGGAGATGGGCCGACCGGACAAAGGGCTTGAAGATCTCCGCTTTCATCGCTTCCGAGATTTTCGACCCCGTGTTTCTCACGCTGATGACCCACTCATGGTTGACCCACGAGGCTGATATTTCTATCGTCACGGCCGCCTGCCCCGTATGAAGGAGCGCATTATCGACCAGGATCGCAAGCAGATTACGGATCAAAGCCTCATCGCCTTTGATCTTGGGCACATCGAGGATGCGGAATTCGATGCCGCGACGTTCGATATCTGCCTGCCGTTCTTTTGCTATTCTATGACTAATCTCACCGATATCAACCAAAGAATTTAGGAAAGGCGTGCTCACGATGGTCGTTAATTCCCGGAAATCGTGCGCGAGATTGAGCGCCTCGTGGGCACAGATGCTGAGATCGTCACAGATCTCCCTGAGACCGTCTTTCCCCAGCACGATCTCATCAGCTCTCAGCAGATCGACGAGGCAGTGGATGCGGCGGAGGGGCTCCTGCATGTCGTGCGAGGCGATGAACGTGAATTGCAGCAGCTGCTCGTTCGTATCCTTGAGCTGCGCGTTCAGCTCGGAGATGAGGGCGGTTTGGTCCAACGCCTTCTTTTGCCGATAAAGCTCGGCGAAAACTCTGACTTTGGCTAGGATCACCTGAGGCGAGAGGGGTTTGACCAGGAAGTCCACGGCGCCGCGGTTATAGCCGGTGAATTGCGATTCCTGGTCCTTTACCTCGGCTGTTACGAATATGATCGGCGTCTGCGCGAGATCGGGGTCGGCCCGGATGAAGGCGGCCGTCTCGAAGCCGTCCATATCGGGCATGCGGATATCGAGGAGGATGCAGCAGAATTGATGCTTCAATAACCTGCGCAGGGCTTCCGCGCCGGAGCGCACCGAGATCACCTCGATCTCATCCGAATTCAGGACCTGCTCGAGGCTCACGAGATTCTGCTCCTGATCGTCCACGGACAGGACCAGGACCTTCTCCGGTGCTGGGACGTTCGCCTCAAGCATGGCTCAACCAACGGCGCATAAGTTCGATGAGCCGCTCGGCGTCGATAGGCTTCTGGAAGTAATCGCTCGCCCCCGCCTCGAGGCACATCTGCCGGTCGCTGACCATGGCCTTGGCCGTGAGAGCGATGATAGGCAGGCGCGCGAACGCGGGATTCGCCCTGATTCTTCGCATGGCTTCGTAACCGTCCATCTCCGGCATCATCATATCCATGAGCACGAGATCCACGTGCGGATGTTCGTTCAGGACCTCAAGGGCCTCCTGGCCGTGGCTTGCGACGAGGATCTCCGAGCCGCGGCCGTGCAGGATCTGTCTCAGAGAATAGACGTTACGTATATCGTCGTCCACCACGAGGATGACCTTGCCCTCGAAAGTGAAGTCCCGCGCGCCGGAGCGCGGCTTCGCCTCGGGAAGCGGCAGCGGCTCTAAGGTTTGCGGCTCCGCTGCGGGCGTGTGCTGGGCTTCGGCGTCGGCCGGGAGCTCGGCGGGCAGGCGCAGCGAAAACACGCTTCCCTTTCCTAACTCGCTGGTCACGGTGATCTCGCCCCCCAGCTTGGTGGCGAGGTTCTTGGAGATGGCGAGCCCCAGCCCGGTCCCCTCCTGCTTGCGGGAGAGGGCATGGTTCAACTGTTTGAAGGGCTCGAAGATCTCCGTCAGCTGATCTTCCCGCATGCCTATTCCCGAATCCGATACTACGATTTGAAGGACGTAAGGCGCCCGCGCGGCCGAGAACGTGACGGTGACGCCGCCCTTTTCCGTGAATTTGATCGCGTTCGCCACGAAATTGCGGATGATCTGCGACAGGCGCACCGAATCGCTGATTATCGTCGCCGGCACCGGCTCATGCAGCTCGACGAGGTATTCGAGACCCTTGTCGGCCGCCAGCGGCTCGTACATCGCCCGGGTCTCGGCGACGAGCGCCCGAACGTCGATCGCGCTCGCCGCGATCTCGATCTTGCCCGCCTCGATGCGCGAGAGGTCGAGGATCTCGTTGATGAGCTTCAGCAGCTCCTTGCCCGAGCTGTAGATGATGTTGGAATTCTTGATCTGCGTTTCCGTCAGGTTCTTGTCGCGGTTCTCCGCCAACACCTGAGCGAGGATCATGATGCTGTTCAGCGGCGTGCGCAGCTCGTGCGACATGTTCGCGAGGAAGATCGACTTATAGCGGTTGGCCGTCTCCGCCTCCTGGCGCTGCTCGTTATAGAGGTTGGTCTTGTTCGCGAGATCGATGTTGGAGGCGAGGAGCTCCTGGCTCTTCGCCCGGGTCTTCTCGAGCAGCTCGAGCACGAGGAGGCTGGATTTCAGCCACTGAAGAAGCACCGCGATCGTCTCCTCCACCTCTTCGAGGTAGGCGAGCACCTGGGGCGTGAAGGCCTGGAAACCGAGGAATTCCATGACCGCGATCACTTCGCCCTCGAACTTGATCGGGAACAGGATGAGGCCGCGCGCCGGCGCCGAGCCCAGGGTCGAGCGGATGGCCGGAAAACCCTCGGGGATCTCTTCGGCCGCGTAATGCTTGAGGCGCCCGAGCCGTACGATCGAAGCGAGCAGGCCCTCGTTGAGTCCCAGGACCGCCGGCGCTTCGAAGCCGAGGCTCGCCGCGAGCCTCAGCTGCCCGTCGGAGCGGAGGTAGAACGTGGAGAGGATCGCGCCGGTGATCTCGCCGAGGGTCAGGAGGCAATGCTCGCCGAACCTCTGCAGGTCGGGCGCGCCGCGGATCACCTCGTTGAGGCGGCTCTTGATCTCGAGGAGCCAGTTGTTCTCGTGCGACTTCTCCTCGGAGGCCTTGATCGCGATGTAGATCTTCTCGATCTCGCCGATGATCGCCTGGATCTCGTCGCGGCTCTGCTGCTGCGGGAAGACCAGGCTGCGGTTGCCTCCCGCCACCTGCTCGGCGAGGAATTCGATGCCTCGGATCCCGTTCACGAAAGATCGGGAAAGATAGACGATCAACGCCAGCACCAGGATGCCGGAAAGCAGCGCCGTGCCGATGAGGATCTTGAGGTTCAGCGAACGCGACCGGATATCCTTCTTCAATTTGGTCTCGATGTGCTCCTTCAGGATGCCGTCGAACCGATAGATCGCTTCGATCAAAGAGCTCGATTGCCGGAAGAACTCCTCCGGATCCTCGCCGAAGCGCTCCTCGTTGATATAGCGGTTCACGAGCCCGCGCACGTTCTTCAGCGAGGCGTCCATGCGTTCGATGTCGGGGCGCAGCCGCTCGTAGAGGTCGGGATTATGGACCGCGAGCTCACGCAGGTTCTGCCCGATCTCGGCATAACGGTCCTCGGCGAGGCTGAGATAGCTGCTCGTCGCGCCGACGTCCTTGAGCGTATGCTCGTTGATGAAGGCTTTATAAGTGATATACCCGCGGAGAAAGTTAACGTCCTCCGAGAGCGAGGGCGAGAGGTCGATCGCGAGCCAGCTGGGCAAGGTCAGACCGCTGCCGCTCGAATAGAATTTGTGCTCGATGCTCAGGATCTTCGCGAAATTGATCGCCTGGCGGCTGACCTCGGCATAGGCTTCGAAGCTCTTGGGATTCGTCGATTGCTCAGCCAGGAGATCTTCGACCCTATCCGCCACGGCCTGCCACTGCGCACGATCCGTTTCGTTATGGGCTTTCATCGCCTGATCGATCTTTTTCATGACGTTCTCGATCGCCTCAAGGTTTTCGCGGTTCTGATTCGGCGAAATATCCGAGCCGATGATCCACAGCGGAAGGTTCGCGCCGCGCTCCTGGACTTCGCGCGAGAGCTCACCGAGCTGCTGCAGGATGGGCAGGACCGAGATCTGTTCGTTGAGGCTATTGAGGCTGAGCTCTTTGACGAGCGTCACGTATTGGCTCGTGATCCAGGCCAGAGGAAG
>JASLCY010000062.1 GCA_030151925.1 Oligoflexus sp. | reverse complement strand
ATTCTTAACTCGTTAACCGAATGCCATTGAAGCAAAAGCTTAGGCCTCGTTTTTTTTAAGGCGGATCTCTCCGCCTTAGACAGTGATCTCAGTCAAACTTGTGGCCGATCGTGCCGTAGAAGAAGCGACCGGTGTTGCTGTAACGACCTTGGTCGTACCATGGCCAGCCGACGTTCTGATCATAGGCGGGAGCGGCGTTGGTGAGGTTGTTCACGCCGATGCCGAACTCCGTTCCCCAGGGAGCGACGTAACCGACGTTGATATCAAGGTCAGCATAGTGCTTCACGCGGAAAGTGGTGTCGCCGTTGGTCGCATCGAATTCGCAGGTGCCGGGAGTGAAACCCGCGCCGTGCGAAGTGAAGGCGCTGTTGTAGTGAGCGTTCGCGCTGAAGCTCCAGCTCTTCGCGAGGAGGTCGGCATTGAGCTGGCCGTTCGGGGCGCTGGTGTACTTCGCGAGGTCACACATAGGGTCGCTAGGCGTCTCTTGCGTCTTCGAGATAACGGTCTTCGCGATCTTGAGGCCGGTGTTCAGACGAGCGAAACCGAGGTTCTGCTGGTAGCTGCCGCCGAGCTCGATACCCGCGCTCTCGTTCTTGTTGAGGTTGAGGAGCTGCGAGTCGACGTAAGAACCGTCTTCATCCAAGGTACCGGCAGGGCTGCGGTGGATGAGGTTCGCATACTTCGCCGCGTTGTTCAGGATGTACTGGGTCGAGAGCTGGCCGATCTTGTCTTTGATCTTAAGGTCCCAGTAATCGAGAGTGAAGTTGAGGTCTTGCAGCGGCTGGAAGACGATGCCGCCGTTCACGTAAACCGACTTCTCGGGATCGAGGTTGGGGTTACCCGTGGTTTGGGCGTTGACTTCGTGCAGGGTACAGGAAGCGGTTCCGTTCGCGCAACCGACCGGATCGTTGACTTGCTCGACGCCGAAATCAGCCTGGAGGAAGCGGTCGTGGAGAGGCGCAGCCTTGAAGCCGGTGGAATACGTACCGCGGAACTTCAGCATTTCGATAGGCGCGTACTGGATACCGGCGTGGTAGGTCGTCGCCGATTTCTCGTCTTTATCGCCCATCGTGTTCTGCACGGAGTCGTGACGGAGCGCGAGGCTCAGGTTCACGGATTTGAGCAGCGGCAGCTCGGCTTCGACGTAACCCGCGCGAGTCTCTTGTCCGCCGCCGCCTTTACCGCCGGCCGAACCGATGATCTCGCCCGACTGGGAGAGGGAGTCGGACTGATCGTTATAACGTTCTTTACGGAGTTCGATACCAGCAGCCCAACCGATTTTACCGCCTGGAAGCTCGGTAGGAAGGTGGCCGTCGAAGTTCAGGGTGTAGTCTTCGAGATCCGAGAGACCGAGACGGAAGATCTCGGTGACGGTATCATCCTTCGCCGCGACTTGAGCCGCCGTGTTGAAGGTATTGAGTTGGAATGGGTTGAAAGTCCCGTCTTTGAAGTAACCTATGACCTTCTGGCCATCGAGGTTGCCGTCGATGCCGACCTGGAGGTTCTTCAAGCGGTGCTTCGCAAGAGTCAATTCCCAGTTCGTCTCGTCGCCGATCGTACCGGAGAGACCGGAAACGAGGTTGAAGCTTTCGTTGGTGTTATCGGTCACGCGTGGTCCGAACTCAACGAAACGACGACCGATCTGAACGCGCGCGTCGTCGGCGATCGCTTCACCGGCGAACGGGCTTTGCGCTTTGAACGCGTCCGGCAATGCATTGTAATCCGCGCCGGTCATCGAGATCTGGCCGGGGGAGGCACCGTTCTTGACGGTCGTGAGAGTGCGGGCGAAGCGGGCTTCACCGAAGAACTTCACACGGTCGCTGAGCTGGTGATCGAAGATCGAGTAGATGCTTTGGCGTTCGGTCTTGGGGTTCACCTGATAGAGAGGTGCGACGTCCATCATGCACTGGCCGCTCGAAGCCACCTGATCGGCAGGGCAGTCCGCGAACGGGCGAGTGGTCGGCGTTCCGCCGGCCGGCGTCACACGCATGTAACCGGGGAAACCGGTCGGGCTGCGGCCGTCCTGGCCATCAGGAGAGATCGACGAATTGATCAAAGGACGGTTGATCGCTTTGATGGGTTCGCGTTTGAAGAGGTCGGCAGCGATCAAGAAGTTCGACTTGTCGCTCGAGGTGCCGCTGACGATCTGAAGACCGGTCTCAGCGCCGTCCTTGTGTTTGGTATTGAGGCCGCCGCGCGTCACGACCTGGGTGCCGGTGAACTGCTTCTTGGTGATGATGTTCAACACGCCGGCCACGGCGTCCGAACCGTAGATCGCCGAAGCGCCGTCGGTGAGGTATTCGATGCGTTCGATAGCGGCGAGGGGGATGAGGTTCAAGTCAACGTAATCGTCCGCGATCGCGTTGGTCGGGATGCGACGGCCGTTGACCAGGACGAGGGTGTATTCAGGGTCGAAGTCGCGGCCGCCGAAACTCGCGGTACCGGCCGATTGCTGGAGGGTCGCGTTCTCCGTCGTGACCGAACCGGAAACGATGCGGTTCTTGATGAAGTCCGTGACGGTCGCGGAGCCGGAACGATCGATGTCTTCCTTGCTGAAAACCGTTACAGGGGACGCTGTCTCGACATCGATCTGCTTGATGCGCGAGCCGGTGACCTGGATCGTCTCTTTCTTGCTTTTCTCGGGCGTGCTCTTGGGCGCCGGCGTTTCCTCGATCTTCGACTGCGGCGACTGCGGTTCGGTCGGCACATCCGGAGTGCTGGACTGCGCGTGGGCGAGTGTCGATAAGAGCACAAAGCTTATCGCACCTACTAAGGATCTTTCTCTCATTCGTAGCTCCCTGACGTTCAGATGGAGATTGGCTAGATTGTTTAGCAATCAGCTATAGATGAAGGTTTTGTAAAACGCATTGTAAAACTTTGTAAGGAACGCTTACGAATTGCTGCCAACATATACTATCTTGTAATGCAAGGTTTCCCGAGAATTATAGGCGCAAACGTTTGTCCATCATGAGAAGCGCGCGGTGTTCCTCCGCAATGGTAGATGTACCAAGCGTTCGAACGTTTATTCCAAATACGTTCACGTTTTCGAGTGAATTCATGCATGGTGAAAAGGCGGAATAGAGGCCTGCAAAAATTTCCGCATCCATGAGTTTTCAAAAAAAGCTCTTCAAAAAAAGTGAAGTCTCTGGGCAGCGACAGATGAGTCAGCGTTACGTGATTCTAAGCTGGTTTTTGAATTTTCTGACCTACTCAAAATTCTTAGATATTTGCCGCTTGCTTTCACCTGGTCATGTCGATATATCGTTCTGAACTATAAGTCAGAAGCTTTCACCAACGATAGGGGATCGGTATGATCCAGCAATCATTGCATTCAAAAGGCATCAACCGTCGCGAAGCTTTGCGTAATCTCACGGGCGGCGCATTAGGCCTCGGTGTTTTGAGTACGACGCAGCTTCTCGCCGAGGAGACGCCTGCAGCCGACAGCCTATCCCGACGTCTGGCGATTATCGGCAGCGGCATAGGCGGCATTGCCACGGCCTACTTCGCCGATGCCCGCTATAAGATCGATCTCTTCGAGGCGGCCGAGAAACTCGGCGGCCATGCGGATACCATCGTCGTCGAAGACGACGGCACGTCCTATTCGGTCGATATCGGTGCGGAATTCTTCCATCCTGAGACCCATCCTCTCTACTGGTCGCTGCTCGCTGAGATCGGCGCCCTGGCTTCGCTCGACGATAAGAACGACGTCGTCGTCAATAAACCCGCGAACCTCAGCATCTTCGATGCCGCGACGCGCAGCTCGCTCTTCACTTCGAGCCATCCGTTCGACAACCTGGGGCATGCGCTCAACTTCGCGAAGTTCGCGGGGATCGGGCGTGTGGCCCCCGATACCATGAGCTGGGATCTGACGCTCGGCGAGTGGATCGATCAGCTCGCCATCGACAAGACTTATAAAGACACCATCCTCGCGCCGTGGATCGCCTCGGTGGCCACGGGCAACATCCCGCAGGCCATGGGGTTCTCGGCCCGCGCGGTGCTTATGGCTTTTGCCCGGACGTTCCCGGCGAACATGATGGCGACGGCTTATACTTACAACTCTTCGATCGGCCTCGAAGGCATTCTCCACCTGCTGCTCGGTCGCTGCAAAAACGTGACGGCGCACGTGAAATCGGCCGTGACCAAGATCGAATCGTTCGAGGGCCAGTGGTTCGTGACGACTGATGCCGGCCGTGAAGGACCGTTTGAAGCGGTGGTGGTGAACGCCTCGCCTTATCACAGCAAAAAATTCCTGGCCGATCTCGACAAGGCGCTGTTCGATATCCTCGATCGTTTCGAGTTCTATCCGACCACCATGGTCGTGCATCGCGATCCTATCTATATGCCCGCGGATCCGGCCTATTGGTGCTCGCAGAACGCAGCCGTCGACGGCGAGAATTGCGAAGGATCGGTCTGGATGGGCTCGACCCTCAAGGCGCCGCTGAACATTTTCAAGAGCTGGGCCAACCATCGTGCGGAGCAGCCGAAGGATCTGATCCTCAAAAGGGAATTCTTCCACACCGGCCTCACGCCGGCGACGATGAAGGCCGTGCGTGATCTCAACGCCTATCAGGCGCCCAAGGGCCTCTATTTCGCGGGGCACTATACGGCCGGCGCCGACTTGCAGGAGACGGCTCTTTATTCGGCGCTGGTCGCGGCCAAGGCCCTCGCTGCCGACAGCCCGGCCCTCGCTTCGTTCATGAAGCGTTTGGTGGATGAGAAGAAAGACGCGATCGCTTACGCCGTAAATTAATCTTGTCTAGACTTGCGAAGCCAGGAGCGCTAACGTTTCAGCTCCATTTTAGGAGTTGAGTGTTATGCGCAGTCCCTTCGTTGCCCTGTCCCTTTGCGCTTTAGCTGCCGGATGCGGGGGAACTCCCGCGAATTCATCCGTAAAAGCCGATGAACCGACAGTCCCTTATCTGGCCCTCGGTGATTCCGTCGTGTTCGGCAAGAACCCCCTTATCGAGCAGAACGCGGAGAACGTCGCCGCTGGCAAGTTCGTCGGTTATCCGGAAGTCGTTGCTCAAAAGGCCTTCTTAAAATTGACCAACGCCGGTTGCCCCGGTGAGACCACTTCGTCCTTCATCGATGTCAACGGTCCTGATAACGGTTGCCATACAGGAAATCCTCCGTCCCACGATCATCTCAAGGTTCAATATGATGTGAGCCAGTTCGAGTTCGGAAAATCCTTCCTCACGGAGCATCCCGATACCAAACTCGTCACGCTCACGTTCGGCGGCAATGATGTTCTGATGGTTCAAGAGGAATGCGCCAGCGCATCGAACGTCGCGCTCTGCGAAGTCGGTAAACTTCCCGGGGTCGCCGTGACTATCGGTAAAAACCTCGGCACGGTGATCGACGGCATCCGCAGCACGGGTTATAAAGGCCAGATCATTTTCATGACCCAGTATGCTTATGAATACAAGGATTTCGTTCAGAGCTTCGCTCTCGGCATCCTCCAATCGGAAGTGAAAGCCATCGCCGGCCTGAAAGGTGTGACCGTAGCCTCGGGTTTTGACGCCTT
The DNA here is from genome assembly GCA_030151925.1 of Oligoflexus sp. Taxonomy (GTDB): domain Bacteria; phylum Bdellovibrionota_B; class Oligoflexia; order Oligoflexales; family Oligoflexaceae; genus Oligoflexus. The sequence goes on along the minus strand of JASLCY010000062.1, from coordinate 1,934 downwards.
CAAGGCCGCGACGAAGGATTTTGACGGCAGCGCGTGCAAAGCCGGCCTCCTGATCGATCTCGGCGATGGGACCTGCAACGTCCACCCGTCGGAAAAAGGCCGGGAAATATTGGGCCAAATCGTGTTCGACGCGATCAAGAAATAGTTTTTATTCATCGCAGCAGAGTTCGCTCACGAACCGCCCGGATTTATGAGCGATGCCGACCACCACCTGATGGTCGGCGCATTGGGCCTTGTAGGAGCCGGAGGCGAAATCACCCACCTTGGCGTCGGGTCTATCGTCTCCGTGTTCTGCGCTCCGAACCTGGCAGCGGCCTGTGTTTGAAGCGAAGGGACGGCAAAGCAGGCCGTTCAGCGCAAAGGCGGATTTGCTGAAACCTGCCGCGACCGTTCCTCTCGGGCATTCGTATTTGGTCGCTCCCACGGCCCAATCATAACCCGCGAGCGGCGGCGAGACTTCCGACGTCACCACCGCATTCCCACCCTTTCCCTGCGATTCCCGACAGAGGCCTCGATAGTCCTGGCTCATGCCCACGAGCGCATAACCTTCGGGACAAGTGCCCTTGGCCGCATAAGGCAACCAATCCTCCGAACTCAAGGTGAGGTTGTCGTCGCTGCGCCGGATATCGAGCGAGCGGAACTGAGGCTGCGCTGATCGTGGATGAGGCGTCGTCTCGCCGAGTATCTTCAGCAGGCTGTCGCGGCGCCAGTCCTGATCGAGCTTATGGCTATAGGTGCCGTCGACGAGCCCATAACCTTCGCTGTTGATAGGCCAGTAAGCGAAATCAAGATCGTTCTCCGCGATGAAGCTCGCGAGCGTATTGAACCAGCGTCGGTCGCCCTCGGTAGAATCATCCGCGCCGATCCCGAACTCACTGACCCAGATCGGGGTATTGTAATACGTTCCTTCATCGAGGACGAAGGACCACTCCTTGCGCCACGTCTCGCGCAGCGTGGCTTCGTCCATATCGCTGTAACGGATCTGGCCCTTCGAGGTGCTGCTATCGCCGTTGTGGTGCGGGCCTATGAAAGAATAGGAATGGACCGCATAGACCAATTTGTTCGGCACCGGGAGATGGATCGGAAATTCAGGGACATGAGCGAGGAAGGGCCTATTCCCGGAGCCGAGGATAGGCAGGGTCCCCTCCCAGTTGATGGCTTCGACGATGACGAGCAAATTGGGGTTGCGCTGGAGTACGAGGCGGCCGGCGTCTTGGGCCGCGCGACGCCAGTCTTCGGCATTGTTCGAGCCCCAGAGAGGCACGATCGGGAGGAACGTCCCTTTATATTTCGCTGTACGAACCTCGTTCCTGAGATCGACGCCCACGACGCCCGGGTTGTCCCGATAACGATCGACCAGAGTCGTCCAATCGTTTTGCCAATCCTTTTCGCTGAAGGGGGCATCGGACCCTTCGTAATACCAGAGCCCGTTATTATCGAAGCCGCAGCACCAGATGGAAGAGGTGCTATGGTTGTTGAGGATCACGAGGAGGCCTTGCGCCGTGAGTTCCTTCACCACGGCGTCGTAGACCTCGATAGGCCTCAGGCCGACGAGATTCGGGTTCGCCGCGACGGCCGCCGGCGGGACCGGAGTCGTGCGATGCAGCATCTGATTCGAGAAAGGCAGCCGGATAGAGTTGAATCCCCAGGACTTGATGAGGCTTACGATCTCAGGCAAAGGCTTCTGATCGAGGCCGCCGACCACTTCGGACTCGAGGTTGGCCCCATACCAATTCGCGGATTTCAGGCGAAAACGCTCGCCGTCGGCATCGATGATGCTGCGGCCCGAGGTGCTCAGCGGCAGGGTCTGCGAAAACGCGGGAACAGCGAATAAAACGGCGAAGAAGAGGCTGAAACTCAGTCGCATGGCTGCTAGTCCTTCGTAGAATTTTCTTCAGACTACGATAGGACGGGAAGCTTTTGAAAGATATTCG
>JASLCY010000057.1 GCA_030151925.1 Oligoflexus sp. | reverse complement strand
GATGCGGTCGCCGACTTTCACGTCAGGCTTCGCGATGGTGCCGTTGTCGAGGACTTTGCCGTTGCCGACAGCGATGACTTCGCCTTCTACCGGCTTCTCTTTAGCCGCGTCGGGGATGATGATGCCGCCAGCAGTCTTGGTTTCCGCCTCAACCCTTTTCACGAGGATACGATCCTGCAAAGGTCTAATTTTCATCTGAGTCTCCAAACAACAAAAAGCGATGAATTGATTTTTGGGCTGCTGGGCCTCAGGGGGAACTCGAGCTGCGCCCATCTTTAAGGACCGGGCGGCAGTTCGGCTCGTAATGCCGCAACAACCATGATTTCGATTGAAATTAAGTATCGCTTTTCACTTGTCAAGGAAAGGAGAAAAATTTTCGGGGGAAGCTTAAAAACGGCGGAGATTTTTAGGATTTAGAGCCAGCCTGGAGTAGGCTTCGTGGTCGATGTTTTGACAATAGTCGCGCATCTCCGCGAGGAGGTGGCGGCGAGCCCGAACCGCCGTGGTTTCCGCGGTAAGATCCACGGAAATCGGCTTGGCTTCACGGTCTTTCGGCAAGACGACGAGCTTCAGAGTGGAATTCTCCAAGTCGTCAGAATGAGCCAAAACGATGCGCTCAATGTCCTTCCAGCTTAAAAACATGCGTTTCAGGCGAGTCGAGACCTCAAAGCCTTCCCGCGAGATTTGAATCGCACGAATAGTTTTGGCGTACATGTAAAGAATAGCGAACCAAGGGCTGATGACGGTCGCGAGGAACGTCGTGAAGAGGATCATGGGGCCGTTGGTAATGATGGGCGAACCCGCTCGGGTCAGCATGAGGAACGTAACGCAGCCGATCAAACCCACGAACGAAACGGTAATGAGCGCACGAGGGTAGGCCAGATAACGACGGCCGCCGCCGGGCAGGGCATCCGTGAAATAATAATGCTCGCGATCCTCGATCTGCGCGTTCTGGTAGAATTCGATCGCATCCTCGTCCTCGTTGTCGATATCGATGATGCGGCGCCAGGCGAGCTCTTCTTCCTCGAAACGCCCGACGTGAGCGAAGAGGGCAGCTTTCAGCTTCATGGCCTCGACGTTGCTGGGACCCATTTCGAGAAGGTTTTCCAGTGCGGAATGAGCTTCTTCGAAGTTCCCGTCGGCGACTATTTTTTTGATGGTGTTTATGTGTTTCATACGAACCGTATCGGTTCGCGGACACAAAGCTTGAGACGGCGCGCCCCGCCGCGGATTGGTAAAACCCGAAAAGGCGCGCGCTCAGGGCCTCATTTCACCGGCAAAGGCGGGATCGAGGTTTTGGGGAAAGGCAGGTAATGCGCCTTGAACCCTTGGGGGCAGAGCTTCGGAGCGATCTGGAACGGGGCCTTGCCGCAGGTCTCGGGCTTGCACTCCTTGGTCGCGTAGTATTCGAGAAGGTTCTTCTGATCCGGCATCCACGCGGCGCAGACGAGAGTGGTCTGGCCTCTATCGTTTTCGACTAGGCTCGCGTCGCAGATGCAGGGCGAAGCGCTGGGTTTCGGATAATCGGCCGCGGGATAACCCCACATCTGCATGCGTTCGCACGAGGAGCTGAAGAGCTTGCTGCAATCCTCCGGCGCGCAGGTCGCCTGCTCGTGGGCCTGCAGGGCCGTATGCGGCAGGTCCAGACGTTTTCTATCGCTCCAGATGCCGCAATAATTCTTGTTGTCCGGGCCCTTCATCGCACCGCAGTAGCAGAATTCATAGGGCCTGGGCTTCGAGGCCGAAGACGTCGTCGAACAGCTGGAGGCCAGAAAGCCGAAGGAGACGAGGGCGAAGATGGAAACGAGAATATGGCGCAGGGAACAGCTCATGTCGACTCTCTAAGGCAGTTAAACCCGGGCGAGAGGAGCTCGCTCGGCACCGGTATAGTAGCGTGTTTGTACTGGGGGGCTCAAGTCTCGTCAACGGACATGGAAGGGGGTGAGGTCAATGAGCGAGCGTTGTCTCTGTCTTTTTGCCAGTGGTGTCGGGACCAGCGACAGCAGCAGCTGCCGATTTGTCGTCTTTTTTGGCTTCCAAAGCCTTGTATTCGACCTTGAGCTCGACAAAAGTGCCTTGTTTATCGCTGATCGCTAACGTTTCATTTTTGATATTGGGTTTGTGCGGCAGCGTCTCGGGGATGACCGGGAAAGTCACCTCGCCGATCTTCAGGTCCTCGCCCAGCCAACCGAATTTCTTCGCCTTCGCATACATCGAGACGTTCACGAGCAGCGCGGTCTCTTCCTCGGGAACGTTGCCCGTCCGCATCGTCTCCGCGATGAGGGCCCGCATCCTGTCGCCGGTGATGACGATGGACGTCGGTTTTTTCTCGGGCGTCCAGAACTTCAGGCTCTCGATCTTGATCTCCGCGAAATTGCCGAGATCCGCCTCGCTCTTCTTGCGTTCGGCGAAAGGCTTCTTGATCTCCTCCTTGAGGACGGGGAGGCCGTAGAGCTTCGTTTGGAAATAATACTGGTTCACGCCGCTGGCATCGTGGTTGCCGGCGCGCAGCGAGGTCAGCGTCACCGTCAGGTCGAGTTTTTGATAATCGATAGGCTTCTCGGCCCCGAACGCGGTTCCGAGGCTGAGGCCGAGAGCGATTCCAAAGGCCAGCGAGATTTTCACGAAGGTATCCTCCGCTCCTCCTATCGGCCTATTCTCCGAATCATTGAGGGAGCTTGCCGCGCTTGACCCCATTCGCGTGTTTGGCGAGTCCGGCAAAACCCGGACTTTGCTTTGACATGACGGCACTTTCAGCCTAACTTCGGGGGCTTACGGAGGACCAGAGAGTGACGCCCCTCGATATCATCTTCGCCGACAACCACCTCATCGCCGTCGTGAAGCCGGCGCGTATCCCCGTGGCCTCCGATTCAAGCCGCGATACGACGCTGCTCACGATGATAAGGGACTGGAACGCGGCGCGGCAGGAGGAGGGGAAAAAAGGCTACTGCGTGCCGATCCACTTCCTCGATCGCCCGGTCTCCGGCGTCATCGTCTTCGCGCTCAGCAGCAAGGCCGCGACCAGGCTCAACGAGCAGTTCCGCAACCGTTCGCTCAAGAAACGTTATTTCGCGATCGTCGAAGGCGTCCCCGAGCAGGCGAGCGGGCGTCTCGAGCACGTCCTCGTCAAAGAGAAGGCCGATAACAAGGCGCGCATCGTCAAAGCCGGGCATCCGGACGGCAAACTCTGCGTCCTGCATTACGAGGTGCTCGCGTCGCACAAGGGGTTATCGTTCGTGGAAGTCTATCCCGAGACCGGGCGCAGCCACCAGATCCGCGTGCAGCTCGCCTCGATGGGCACGCCTATCTATGGGGATGTGAAGTACGGTGCGAGCGAAGTCTGGGATAATCGCATCGCCCTGCACGCCGGCAGCCTTGAGATCAAGCACCCCGTCGGCGGCAAACCGCTCCTGCTCAAAGCCCCGCTCGATGCGCTGTGGCAGGAGCTCTGGGCTCAGGAAT